>NZ_AJXN01000108.1 GCF_000286355.1 Kocuria atrinae C3-8
ACGACGACGTCGCTCGGCCGGCTTCCGAGCCCGGTGTCGGTCCCACGTACGGTGCGGGCGTCGCTCCGGCTGGTCAGGAGCCACGGGAGCCGATGGATCCGGCCAAGAAAAAGAAGATCCGCCTGGTGGCCATCATCGTGGGGTCGATCATCCTGCTGGCGGTAATCGCGGCCATCGTGTTCTCCGTGGTCAGCCGCACGGCATTTGGCCCGGACAAGAAGGCCGAAGAACTCATGGAGGCCGTGGTGAGCGGAGATGCCCAACGCGCCACCGAGCTGGCCGATCCCAACGTGACCACTCAGCAGCGCGGCTTGCTCACCAATGACATCTACGGTGCCGCTGAGAACCGGATCTCCTCGTACGAGATCACCGACACCACGGTCAACGGTGACCGTGCCACGGTGGACGCCCGAGTCACCCAGGACAACGTGACCAGTGATGTCAGCGTGAACCTGGTGTCCGATGGCCGGGAGGGACTGTTCAAGTCCTGGCGCATCGAAAACCCGGATTCGCTGCTGTACCAGCAGGTCACGGTTCAGGTTCCCGCGGGCGTGGAGAAAATGAACGTCAATGGGAACCCCGTGACCCTTCCGAACGAATCTGAGCCGCACTCGGTTTCGCTCACGGTGCTGCCCGGTGACTACGACATGTCCGTGGACGCACCCAGCAAGTACGTGACCTACGGCGAAGCGCAGACGGCGGAGGTGCGCGCGGACGATCGGTTCATGAGTGACACCGTGCAGTTCTCCACCGAGCACACCCCCGAACTCGTGGAGGAAGCCACCCGAGTGGCCAACGCCAAACTGGATGAATGTGCGGCGTCCGGGTCCTTCGACCCGGAGGGTTGCTCCTTCGGGTTCAACTCCTACGACGACAACGAGGACTACCGGAACCCCACCTGGACCATCACGGAGTACCCCGAGTACGAGGTGTACGGAACGGGTGATTCACTCACCCTGAGTACGTCCAAGTCCGGCGAAGCCACGCTGGAGTACCAGTACAACTCCGAGTGGGACGATGATGAGCCGGCGGACTGGGAGGACCAGGACACGGAGACCAGCCTTTACGGTTCCGGTGACCTGGTCGTTACCGGAGACAAGGTGGAGGTGAAGTTCTCCGACTGGTGATGAGGGGCGGAAACCGTTGACCGGAGAATCGCTCGGGGTCGTCCCGCCGTCATCGCGGGCAGTCTAACGAGTGAGCGAATCAACACGGGAGTGGAAGGTGCGTTACTGCAGCGTGCCGGACAACCGTGCCCGCATGCGCCGGGACGGCAGGTTGAGCCCCCGGATCTTCACTGTGGTGCCGTGGGCCCGGTATTTGTCAGTGACCGCGTCCACGGCCGCCACCGTAGAGGCATCCCAGATGTGCGATTCGCTGAAGTCGATCACTACCGTGGCCGGGTCCTCCGCGTAGCGGAATTGGGTGTACAGGTCGTTGGAGGAGGCGAAGAACAACTCGCCGCGCACGCGGTAGGTGGCCACGGCGTCGTCGGCAGAGTGACCGGAAGCCGGGATATCGGAACCGTCCGGGTTGGAGGTGGCAGCAGCACCGCCACCGCGTGAACCCGTCGAGGACTCCACGGTGCGCTCCACCGTGACCACGTGCGCCACGCGTCGAGCAAAGCCGATCATCGCCGCCAGGACACCCGCGCCCACGCCGAGCGCCAGGTTGTGTGTGGCCACCGTGACCGCAACGGTCACGAGCATGACCACGGTTTCGGACAGCGGCATGCGGCGCAGCGTGGACGGGCGGATGGAGTGCCAATCGAAGGTTGCCCAGGCCACGAAGATCATGATGGCGGCCAGCGCGGCCATGGGAATGGTGCCCACGATCTCGCCCAGCAACACGACCAGGAGCAAGAGGAAGACCCCGGACATGAACGTGGAGATCCGGGTGCGGGCACCGGAAGCCTTCACGTTGATCATCGTCTGACCGATCATGCCGCAGCCGCCCATGGTGCCGAACATGCCGCTGACCACGTTGCCCACTCCTTGTCCCCAAGTTTCGCGGGTCTTGTTGGACGGGGTGTCGGTGATGTCGTCCACGAGTTTGGCGGTCATGAGCGATTCCATGATGCCCACCACCGCCATGGTCAGGGCGAACGGTGCAATGATCTGCAGGGTCTCCAGCGTGTAGGGAACGTCCGGGACGATCAGTTGGGGCCAGGAGTCGGGAAGTTTGCCCTTGTCACTCACGGTGGGAACGTTCAATCCGAGGAGAACCACCACCGGGGTGAGCACCAGAATCGCCACGAGGGGCGCGGGTACCGCCGTAGTCAGGCGCGGCAGACCGAACACGATCAACAACGCGACCGCGGCGACCGGATACACCGCCCATGGCACGTCAATGAGTTCCTCGAGCTGCGGGATGAACAGCAGAATGCCCAGCGCGTTCACGAAACCCACCATCACGGAGCGCGGCACGAACCGCATGATCCGTGCGAAACCCACCGCGCCCAGCAGGATCTGGAAGACACCGGCCAGAATCACGGCGGCAATCAGGTAATTGACCCCGTGTGAGGCGACCAACGGGGCCATGACCAATGCCGTGGCTCCAGTCGCGGCGGAGATCATGGCCGGACGACCACCCACGAGCGCCAGGGTCATGGCCATGAGTGCCGCGGCGAACAGTCCCACCTGCGGATCCACACCGGCGATCACGGAGAACGCGATGGCCTCGGGGATCAACGCGAGACCCACCACCAGGGCACCCAATACCTCGGCCTTGAGCACGAAGGGGTGCGCAGAGTGCGTGCTACGGACTGGCGTTGCAGCGGCGTGACGTGGTGGGTGTGCACAGAGGTGGACACGGAACTCCCGGGTGAGATCAAGTGCGAAAACGGAGAACGCCCGGGACCGATCGAGGCAGAACCTGAGCCGGGCAACCTCCATAGGGTAGCGCCCCGGTCACAGGTGGCCTTTCCCGCTCCCACCCCCTACCTTGAGAAGAGGTTCTTCAACCACTCAATCCACACACTCAAGGGGCGATATACCGCTGCACTGACCGGAAGGAGCATTCTCATGCTGAGAGGTGTCCTGGCCTCCGTATTGGCCTCCGTTTTCTTCGGGGTTCTGTATCTCTATCCGGTGCTGTTGCAACCGATGAACGCCAATCAAATCCTGGCGTTCCGCATGCTCCTCACTTTCCCTGCGGTCACATTGATCCTGTTGATGACCGGCAGGCGCTGGGCCATTCAACGAGTGCTGGTGCTGGCCGGCGAGAAGCCCCTTGTGGGCCTGTCCCTGCTGGTCACCGCCGGGATTCTGGCCATGCAGATGTGGCTGTTCGCGTGGGCGCCTTGAACGGCTACGCCTTGGATACGTCCCTCGGCTACTTCCTGTTGCCGCTGGTCATGGTTGTGATCGGTCGAGTGCTCTACAAGGAGCCGATGTCCTGGTGGAAGATCGTGGGTGCCGCCTTGGCCACGATCGGCGTGATCCACGAGGTCTGGCGCGCGGGCGGCATGTCCTGGCCCACTGTGGCCGTGGCCGGCGGGTACGCGGTGTACTTCGTGGTGCGCCACCAAGCCGGCACGTCGTTTTCCGGTGGCCTATGGGCTGAGATGGCGCTCATGCTCCCCATCGCCGCATTCCTGCTGGGCGCCGAGGACGGCCTGGCCGCCATCGACGACCAGAACCTGCTGATCGCCGCCATTCTCGGCCTGGGTGTGCTGAGCGCGGCGCCCTGGTTGCCTACACGATGGCCAGCAAGCTCCTGCCCTTCAATGTGTTCGGCCTGCTCGGTTATCTGGAGCCGGTGCTGCTCGTGTTCGTCTCGCTCGCCATCGGCGAGACCCTGGCTCCGGGCCAGATCTTCACCTACCTTCCGATCTGGCTGGCCTTGGGCGTGCTCGTGGTCGAGTCGGCAGTGGACATCGTTCGACGACGCCGCACGGTCACCACCCCTGCCGAAGATTACGAATCCGAGCTGGAACCGGTCACCGCGGGCATCCCCATCGTGGATCAACCGCTCGCGGAAATGACCGCTGGTTCCCACCCCGTGACCGCGGGGATCCCCCTGGTGGACCGGCACGAGCGTCACGACTGACGCGGCGTTGGTTAGGACAGCTCGTCCAGGTATGCCGCATTCTGATCGACGGTAACGCCCAGGTGCGGAGCAGGGTGCAGAGTGATCGACGTTAAGTCCAGGAATCGGCTTGTTCCTGGTTACAAAGTCGATCAGATTGAAGGGTGCGTGGGCACTGGGCGCTCCTAGGGCAGCGGCACCGGCCCCTCGGAGCCGCGGGGTACTCGAGCAGGGGCGCGTCCGTCGCGTAAGCGTGCTTGATGAGGTCGATGATCCGCCAGCCCTCTTCGGTCGCGTCCGCGCGCACGGTGAAGGTGGGGTCCCCGTCCAGGATCCACCGCATCACGGAGCCGTACGCCGTGAGACCAGGGGTGGGCGTGCCACTTGAGAGCGTTAACCGATTCATGCCTCGAGAGTCATATGGGCTGCCCACGTTGAGTTCGATCTGCACGTTCTCGTCCTCGAATCCCACCGAGATGGCGTTGGGGGCCAGCGGGTGCGGCCAGCCCTCGTAGCCGTGTGGCGGCTGCCGGAAGATCACGCGGATGTGCTGCACCGGATTCCCGATGGCCTTGCCGGATCGCAGCGTGACGGGCACACCGTTCCAGCGCCAGGTATCCACCTCCAGGGTGACCTGTGCGAAGGTTTCCGTCTCCCGCGAAGGATCCACGCCCTCCTCGGAGGTGTAGTCCGGCAGCTCGTGACCGTCCACCGTCCCGGCGGTGTACCGGCCGCGGACCACGGGCGTGATCTTCCGGTACTGCGGAGAACGAGTCGAAGAATCCTCACTCCACAAACGTGCGGCACGGAGAATGTGCGCGGTGTTGGCCGGGACCTCCACGGCGTCGAATCGGGAGGGTGGCTCCATCATGACCAGCGCCATGACCTGCAGCAGGTGGGACTGGATCATGTCTTCGGCGGCGCCGGTGGAATCGTAGAAACCGGCGCGACCTTCCAAGCCCAGGGTCTCGTCGAACACGATCTCGATCGATTCGATGTGCTCACGGCTCCACACCGGCTCGAACATGCGATTGCCGAAACGCAGGCCACTCACGTCCAGCACGCCGGGCATCCCCAGGAAATGATCCACCCGGAATGTGTGGTCCTCATCGACCAGTTCCCCGACCAGGCATTGAGCTCACGAGCTGATTCCAGGTCCGTGCCCACGGGCTTCTCGAGCGCCAAGCTGAGATCTGAAGGCAGCGAATCGAGGCTCTTGAGGGCTTCGCAGGCCTTTCGTGTGATGGCCGGGGCCAGGGCGAAGTACAGGCACACCGGTCCCTCCACGTCATCGAGCAGCGAGGACAGCTGGGACGCATCGGTTACGTCGCACTCGACCCAGCGCGTGGTCTCCTTGACCCGCTCCACCGACGGGCCAGTTGCGCCCACGGAATCGAAGGCCTTGGCGACCGTTTGGGGCCAATCGGCGCCCCGAACGTCGTCGTCAGGTCCCAAGGGGCCCGGGAAGTCGTCGCGAGCGGAACCGATCACCGTGATGTCCCGCTCCGGCTGTTCGTTGAGCAGCGTGCCCAGGCCGGGGAGGAGAAGGCGCGCGGTGAGGTCTCCGGAGGCGCCCAGGATGACCAGAGTCCTGATGTTGTTCATGCCCCTACGGTATGGCACGTGGCTGACGCGGTCGGGCGCGGTTTCTCAGGTGTCCGCAGGCTGCTGATGATTGAATTCAGTCATGAGCACCCCTCTTGAGGATTACGCGTTACTGGCCGATCTCCACACCGGACCGTTGGTATCCCGAGAGGGCAGCGTGGATTGGTTGTGCTTCCCGCGCTTCGATTCCCCGGCTGTCTTCTGCTCGATCCTGGGCGACGAGGACAACGGCCGCTGGAAGCTCAGCGCCGTGGACGGCGAGGTTGTTTCCCGTCGCTACATTCCGGACACCTTTGTGCTGGAAACCGAATGGCGCACGCCCACCGGGCGCATGCGCGTCACCGATTTTCTCCCGCCCAGTGACATCCACGCTGACCTGGTGCGACGCGTGGAATGCCTCGAGGGCACGGTCCAGGTGGAGCACGACCTGCGCATCCGTTTCGATTACGGCCGGGTCACCCCGTGGATTCGTCGCGTGGAACTCAACCCTCCCAGCGCACAATCCCACGCTCACGACGACGCCGCTCACGCCCCGCAATCCGCCACGGAACCTCACCCGGTGGGCACCAACCAGGACCTGCGTGAACAGGACGGCCAGGGGCATTTGGAGCGCTCGTTCAAAACCCGCACCGACGCGGGGTCCTACAAGAATTTCCGCTCCAGGGTGCGCCACGCGGCCAAGAAGGCTACCGCTGGGCGGGACGTGCAGCACGGCCTGCTCGCCGTGGCAGGTCCGGATGCGCTGCTGCTGACCGGGCCTCAATTGAAGCCGTACCTCATGGATCATGACCACAAGATCGTGCCGTCCCGGGGAGAGAAGTCACACGGACCCGGCGCGGATATCCGCGTGCTGGAGGGGTTGCGTCGGGGGCATCGCGGGACCTTCGATCTTTCCGCGGGTGAGCGGATGGACTGGGTGCTCACGTGGTGTCATTCCTACGATCAACTCCCGGTCCCGGCCCAACCGGGTCTGGCGCAGGAGGCCACCGAGGAGTTCTGGCGGGACTGGGCCTCGGACGTCGTGTGCGACGGTGAGTACGACCAAGCGGTGTCACGCTCGCTGCTCGTGCTGCGTGCGCTGACCCATTCGGAGACCGGGGGCATCGTGGCCGCGCCGACCGCGAGCTTCCCGAGGATTTCGGTGGAGAACGCAACTGGGATTACCGGTACACGTGGTTGCGGGATGCCGCGCTGACCATCGAGGTTCTGGTGCAGCACAACCATCAGGACGGCGCGCTGTTGTGGCGTGACTGGTTGCTGCGAGCGGTCGCGGCGGACCCGGATCAACTGCAGATCATGTACGGCATCGACGGGCGGCGGAACCTGCCGGAGTACCAGCTGGAGCACCTGAGCGGTTACGAGCAATCCTCGCCTGTGCGGGTGGGCAACGGTGCGGTGGACCAGTACCAGGCGGATGTCGTGGGCGAGGTGATGATTGCACTCGCCACCCTGCGGGACGCCGGCATTCGCGAGAACGACTATTCGTGGGGGTTGCAGTGCAACCTCATCGCCTTTTGCGAGATCCACATGAACGTTCCGGATAACGGGATCTGGGAGATGCGCGGCGAACCGCACTTCTTCACGCACGGTCGCGTGATGATGTGGGCCGCGTTCAACGAGGGCATTCGGGCGGTGCGGGAACACAGGCTCGTGGGCGACGTCGACCACTGGACCGCCTTGCGCGACCAATTGCACGACGAGATCTGGGAAAAGGGCTACAACAAGGAGCTCGGCATTTTCACCCAGACCTACGACAACACCGAGGTGGACGCGTCTCTGCTGCAGCTGCCGCACACCGGTTTCATCGAGCCGGACCACCCGGCCATGCTGCGCACGGTCGCGCGGATCGAGGAGGACCTGCAGGGCGACTACGGGCAGGTCTGGCGCTACCGTACCTTCGAGTCGGGTGAGTCCATGGACGGCCTGGAAGGGCACGAATACCCGTTCGTGATCTGCACCTTCTGGCTGGTGGAACAGTACGCGCGCTCGGGTCGGTTGGACGAGGCCCGCGATCTCATGCGCACCACGGTCGGGTTCGCGTCCGACCTTGGTTTGCTCGCCGAGGAGTACGACGTCGCCGCGCACAGGATGGCGGGCAACTTCCCCCAGGCGTTCAGTCACCTGGGATTGATTCGCGCGGCGGATGCGCTGCGGGAGGCGGGGGAGTGAGGTCGCGCTGCTTTTCAACCGGGACAGCTGTCTTGCTCACTATGTGAGACACGCGTAGCTTTGGCCCTACCCCGGCGGATCGAAGCAAGTCAGGGAAATTCGTGAATCTGGAGGTTGTCTCGTGGCGCTGAGCGCATTGGATCTGTTCTCGGTCGGAATCGGCCCGTCCTCATCTCACACCGTGGGTCCTATGCGGGCTGCACGGTTGTTCGTCCAGGGCCTGGAGGAAGACGGCCTGCTGGAATCCGTGGCGCGCGTGCATTCCCAGCTCTTCGGCTCCCTGGGAGCCACGGGTTGGGGCCACGGATCGGACAAGGCCGTGATCCTGGGCCTGATGGGCGAGGATCCCGAGACCGTTGATACCGACTCCGCAGACGATCAGGTCCGCCAGGCCACCGATGCGCAGAAGCTGATGCTCGGCGGTCGGCAGGAGATCGGTTTCGATCGCTCGCACGACGTGATCATGCACCGCCGCAAGTCCCTGCCCACCCACCCCAATGGCATGAGTTTCGAGGCCTACGACGCCGCCGGCGACCTGGTGCGCGAGCGCGTCTACTACTCGGTGGGCGGCGGTTTCGTGGTGGACGAATCAGCCTCCGGCTCGGACAAGATCGTCGCGGACACCACCCCGGTGAAATACCCGTTCAACACCGGTGACGAGTTGCTGGCCGTGTGTGAGACCGAGGGGCTGTCCATTGCCGAGGTCATGATCGCCAACGAAGAGTCCTGGCGTCCCGCTGAGGAAACACGTGCCCAACTTCTGCACATCTGGGACGTGATGCAGGAGTGCGTGGAGAACGGGTGCACGCGCGAAGAGAAGACGCTGCCCGGGGGACTGAAAGTGCGGCGTCGGGCGCCAGAATTACGACGTCGATTGCGCGCCAAGGAAGCCGACAACGACCCCATGCGCGGCATGGATTGGGTCAACCTGTGGGCGCTCGCGGTCAACGAGGAGAACGCGTCCGGCGGTCGCATCGTCACCGCGCCCACCAATGGAGCCGCAGGAATCATCCGGCGGTGCTGCATTTCTACACGCGCTTCATGGAAGATGCCAACGATGACCAGGTGCTCAATTACCTGCTGACCGCCGCCGCGATCGGCATCATCATCAAGGAGAACGCGTCCATCTCCGGTGCCGAGGTCGGCTGTCAGGGCGAGGTGGGATCGGCCTGCGCGATGGCCGCGGCCGGTCTCTGCGCCGTGATCGGCGGAAGCCCGCGTCAGGTGGAGAACGCCGCTGAGCTGGGGATCGAGCACAACCTGGGACTGACGTGCGATCCCGTGGGTGGTCTGGTGCAGATTCCATGCATCGAACGCAACGCGATTGCGAGCGTCAAGGCCATCAACTCAGCGCGACTGTGCATGCACGGCGACGGCGAGCACAAGGTCTCGTTCGATCAGGCCGTGAAAACCATGCGCGAGACCGGCGCGGACATGAAGGTCAAGTACAAGGAAACGTCCCGCGGTGGCCTGGCGGTCAACGTGATTGAGTGCTGACCGCCGGGCCACGTTAGCGGGTGGGGGTTAGCACTTCTGGGCGATGTTCCCTTGGGAGCTGACTTGGGTGGCTCTGGAGACGATTTGGGCGCAGGAGCCGTCCGGGTAAATCGTGGACGTGGAATTGATGGCACCTGAAGCGCGGCAGTCACTGAACTGTGTCGAGCTGTTGAGGGTGTACCGGATCGGGGGGTAGCACGTCTGGCCGCCACTCTTGCTGAGGTATCTATGTGCAGTGCGACCGGTGTCGTTAGCTCCGCTGGGATAGCGCTTGGCCACTACATAGCTCAGCGAGCTGGCAGTGCCACTCGCAATGTTACTGCCGGTCGCGGTAGACGAAATTGAAATGGTAGCCCGGGGCTGATCAAGTATGAGTCGGTCCAGACCAGAGCAGGTCCGCAGCCGATGGCCTCTGGAGTAGTGTCCGAGTTAACGGTGAGCGTAACCTCGAAAGAAGATAGGTTTCCCGAGGATGATGACGGGGATAGCGACAGGGACCATGCATCCACGCGCGAGTAGCTGGTGCTAGGGAGCTGCGTGTAGTTACCTCCCGACATGTTGACGGTCCAGGTAAAGGTCGTTCCCTGGGGAATAGTGCCGTCATTCGATGTCACTCCCAAGTAAACGGAGTGAGTCTGATTGCTGTTGGTGCCTGTTGAATAGAACAAGTCGCACACTGTGCCGCCCACGATGGTCCGCGACGCTGCATAAGCGGGTGCCACCGCACTGGCGGCGATGACCGGAACTGACCACGCGGCGCCCTTGGCCAGGGTGCGGCGTGAAAGGTTTTCTGTACCCAATGTAAATCTCCCCAAGAAGTGATCGTCGGGTCGGCATAGGGGTGCGTACCCGACGGTGAAGGAGCCGTGCGCAGATGAAAACGCACAGACTCAAACGTTAAAATAACACGTGCTTTCTTCCCCAGTTTGCTTGGTTTTACAAGCCACCTATCGGGCGATTCTTCAGAGAGAATGAACCGTGACCACATCCATTCTTCTCATCGCCGACACACACCTCCCAAGCGTGCCAAAGCTCTGCCTGACCAGGTGTGGGAGCAGGTAGACGCCGCCGACGTGGTGATCCACGCCGGGGACTGGGTCGATCTGGAAACCTTTGAGGCACTGAAAACCAGGTCCAAGAAATTGATCGCCGTGTGGGGCAACAACGACGGTCCGGAGCTGCGCGAGCTCATGCCCGAGACCATCCACTGGGAGATGGAGGGCCTGCGCTTCGCCATGACCCACGAATCCGGCGCCTCGACCGGTCGCGAGAGGCGCATGGACAAAGCCTTCCCGGACACTGACGTTCTGATCTTCGGGCACAGTCATATTCCGTGGGATTCGGTATCACCCGCTGGCATGCGATTGCTCAATCCGGGGTCACCCACGGACCGACGTCGCCAACCGCACTGCACCTACATGCGGGTCACTGCCGACGACGGCGCGCTCACCTCGGTCGAGCTCGTCACGTTGCCGCCCCGCACCTAAGCAAGCGAGGGTGCACGGAGCTGGATTGATGTTTGTCTATGTGAGCACTACACTCACGTATAGACAATCATCAATTTGAAGGGTTGGCCGCCGCATGACCGATACCACTACGGATCGCCCAGCTGCACAGCACGGGGTGGTCAAGGACATGTCCTTCCTGGACCGTTGGCTACCCGTGTGGATCATTGCGGCCATGGTGCTGGGACTGTTGCTCGGACGATTGGTTCCCGGTCTGGACACCGCACTGGAAGCTGTAAAGGTCGGCGAGGTCTCGCTCCCCATAGCCATCGGGCTGCTGGTCATGATGTACCCGGTGCTGGCCAAGGTCCGTTACAACGAGACCCACCGGGTCACCGGCGACCGCAAGCTGCTGGGACTTTCTCTGGTGCTCAACTGGCTCGTGGGCCCCGCGTTGATGTTTGCGCTGGCCTGGATCTTCCTACCGGATCTGCCCGAATACCGCACCGGGTTGATCATCGTGGGCCTGGCCCGCTGCATCGCCATGGTGCTGATCTGGAACGACCTTGCGTGCGGTGACCGTGAAGCCGCTGCTGTCCTGGTGGCCATCAACTCCGTGTTCCAGGTGATCGCGTTCGGCCTGCTGGGTTGGTTCTATCTGCAGCTTCTGCCGTCCTGGTTGGGTCTGCCCACCACGAGCGCCGAGTTCAGCATTGGTGCCATCGTACTGTCCGTCCTGGTGTTCCTGGGGATCCCGCTGTTGGCCGGATTCCTCACGCAAACTTTCGGTGAACGGGCCAAGGGCCGTGACTGGTACGAGAACACGTTCCTTCCCAAGATCGGGCCGTTCGCCCTCTACGGCTTGCTGTTCACCATCGTGCTGCTGTTCGCGCTCCAGGGCGATGCCATCACGTCCAATCCCTGGGACGTCGCTCGTATTGCGCTGCCGTTGCTGGTCTACTTCTTCGTGATGTTCGGGATCGGGCTGCTGGCCTCGCGTGGCATGGGCCTGAACTACGCCAAGTCCACCACCGTGGCTTTCACTGCTGCGGGCAACAACTTCGAACTCGCGATCGCCGTGGCTATCGGCACGTTTGGAGTCACCTCAGGTCAGGCACTCGCCGGGGTGGTGGGCCCGCTCATCGAGGTGCCGGTCCTGGTGGCACTGGTTTACGTCTCGCTCTGGGCCGGCCGCAAGCTGTTCCCCGGTGACCTCACCGTCCCGACCCGCTGACGCAGCCGCCAATCCGCCTCACCCGGTAGCCGGGGCCACCATTTAGGGTGGGTTCATGAGGCTGTTCGCCGCTGTTTATCCCACGCGGGCCGCACGCGAGCACTTGATCAGTGCGTTGCGCGAGGTCCGCAATCACACGGGGACCGCGCTGCGCTGGGGTGATCCCGAGCAATGGCACGTCACGCTCGGCTTCTACGGCGACCAGCCCGAGGGGGCGGTGCCGGACGTCGAGGAGCACCTGAGAGCCGTCGCCCGCGAGACTGCGCCGCTCACCACGTGCTTGCGAGGAGCCGGGTCGTTTTCCGGAACCACGCTGTGGATGGGCCTGGGCGGGCAATCCGAAAACCTGGTCGACCTTATGCACGCCTGCTCGCTCGATGCGGACGAGCGGGCCCGGCAGCGTGCTCACCTCACGGTCGCGCGCATGTCCCGCGCCGAGCGTTCACGCAAGGCCCGCGAATTACGACGCCGCTCGCGGACCATCGCGCGCCCGGCACCTGAGCTGCCCCACGTGGTGCACGCGCTGTCCGTGTACAAGGGCCCCGAATGGACCGTCAGCGAGATCCGGTTGATGGCGTCCGTGCTCGGCGAAGGGCGAGGCGGTGGCGCACTGCATCACGAGGTCGCGCGGTTCCCGCTGCTGGGCAAATAGGGCGACCGAGCGGCGTCGTCACCGAACCCGGAACGAGGCGGGACTGTTGATCAGATGCCGGTCAATGCCTCGATGAACACGTCCTGGATGTCCTCGGGCTGTTCGGCGATGTGGGCGGAGCCGCCGGTGGCCTCGGAAATCTGCTTGAGGACGTCCTCGTTGGCGTCGGCGGAGATGCCCACGGTGATGATGCGCACCGGGTTGTCCGGATCCTGCTCGTCCTTGAGTGCCGCCAGGAGGTTCTCCAGGCCGATGGAGCCCTCATCCATATCTTCACCGTCGGTCAGCACGATCACGGTCTTCAAGGAATCGGGGGCATCGTCCGAGAGCACCTGCCGGAAAGCGGCCAACGTGGTGTCGTAGAGGCCCGTGTAACTGCCCTGCATGTACTGCAGTGCCGATTGATTGGCCAGCAGGTTCTCGCGGTGGGTCGTGCCGTTCTCTTCGGCGCCGAGCTCTTCAACGGGCGCCACTTGCAGGTAATCCTTGGCGCCGTCCAGGTTGCGGGAGAACACCCACAGACCCAGGGCGTCGTGGTCGGGGAACATCTCAACGGCGGCCGTTGCAGCGCCGGCGGTCAGATCCATGCGGGTGGCACCGTTGGGCAGGGCCTGGTAGCCCATGGAGCCGGACACGTCGATCGCTACGAGCGAGTGGAAGGGCTTGGCCAGCTGAGCCCACTGATCCAGTGACTTCTGCAGGGTGGTGTCATCCACGGCGCCGAACTCGGAGTCATCCTTGTCCCCGGGGGTGCTCGCCACGAGTCGGGTGTCGGGGTGCTCGGACTCCCAGGAATCCCATTCCTCGCGCGTCACCACGGTGTGGGTGGGCGCCGGACCACCGGGTGCTGCTCCTGCTGCGGCGGCGGGTGGGGGCTCTTCCTCCGAAGGTGCGTCTCGGACGGTTCGGATGCGGCTTGCTTCTCAGAGTTGTCCAGGCGCTGGGGTGCGTCGACGACCGGGGTGATGTCGCCTTCGTTGAGCGCGCGGAGCTTGAAAGTCTGATCCAGCTGTTCGTTGACCTTGGGGTCTTCCTCGGCTTCATGAAGGGCGCGGGCAATGAGGGCCTTGGTGCCTTCGTCGTCCCGGGATCGACCGAGTTCCACGGCCGGATCGGCAAGAACTTCGGTCCAGTTCGCGGCTTCGGTCTCGGTGGGGCCCACGACCACCGGGAAGATGCGGGCTTCGTTCTCGGCAACGGTGGCGGCGTCGCTGCGGTCGCCCCGGGTCTCGTCCTGGCCACCCCACGGCAACAGGAAGCCCATGGTCGTCAGGGCCACGACAATGGCGGCAGCCAGGATGGCCCAGAGTAGAGGCTTGGACTGCAGCCCTTTGGGCTCGGCTCTGTGAGCGCCGTGTTCCCGACGCATCCCGGGCTCCGTCATCGTCCCCAACCCCCGTCTAGAATGACCGCGTTACCACATGATGCCCACACAGTTACCCCGACCACGTGTCCATCTATGTAACCACGGTGGTTATGTGCCGTGGAAAAGGCAGAGCTGGTAATTGTGGGGATATCGGTGGCAGGTCAGTATGGTTACTAATGCGCTCACAAGGAATACTGATCAGAAACATGTCGCTGGCTTTGGATAATACGGATTAATGGTCCACAAAAGTGGGTACAAGTAACAAGGTGGATTTCTTTGACTGATTCGGCCCGTGGCGTGAGTTCGAGCGCGTGGCTCTGGCTCCTGGTCGCCTGCGCGGTGCTCACCCAGTCCACCGTCAACCTGCTGCGACCGGTCACGTCCTACAAACTGCTCGCATTGCAGGCGGATTCCGTGACCATCGGTTTGACCACCGCGGCCTACGCACTGGTCCCCTTGTTCACCGCGGTGTGGCTCGGCAGGTACTCGGATCGGGCCCCGCAGCTGAAGCTCCTGGCCTGGCCGGGGTGGGCTTGTTGGTGGCTGGTGGGTCACTTCTGGCGGCCTCTTCCACGGTATGGGCCATCGTATTGGCCAGCGTAGTGCTGGGAATGGGGCATCTCTGTTTCACCATCGGCGGCCAGTCCGCTATCGCCCGGTATGCCGCGGATCGCGACCTGGATAAGGGTTTCGGATGGTTCACCGCCGCTTTCTCCGCGGGACAAATGATTGGGCCCCTATTGGGTGGCTGGTTGGTGGGTCAAAGCACCGGTGTCGAGTCCGCGGAGCGATTGGCTGACGTCAATCAGGCCATGTGGATTGGCACTGCACTTTCGCTCTTCGCCGTTCCGTTGTTGATCTTCCGTTTCAAAGCACCCCGATCGACGACGTCGCGGCCCGGCCAGCCACGTACCGGTCAAGTCAGCCAGGTTCCGCGGAAAAACCGACGGTGATCGGAGTGCTGAAGGTTCCTCGCGTGGGGTCGCATATGTTGGCGGCATTGTCTCTGCTGGCCATGCTGGACATCCTCACGGCGTTTCTCCCGGTCATCGGCGAAGAAGCGGGTGTGGCGCCCGCTGTGGTCGGTCTATTGCTGGGTGTTAGAGGATTGGCGTCTATTGCCTCGCGAATACTTCTCCCGTGGTTGTCTATGCGGTTTTCCCGGCGTTCCTTATTGCTCACGTGTTTATTCGGTGCGGGAATTACTTTAATTATCCCTCCGTTGTTCATTCAGCATTTCTGGATTGCGGCTGCGTTGTTGGCCGTTGGTGGATTCCTGCTGGGCTTGGGGCAGCCGCTGACCATGACCATGATTACCACGTCCGTGCCGTCCAACTGGCGTGGCTCCGCGCTGGCCGTCCGGCTCACGGGCAACCGACTCGGTCAGGTGGTGCTCCCGCTGCTCGCCGGTGTCTTCGCCGCCCCGCTGGGCCCCGCCGCCGCGGTGTGGATGTGCTGTGGAGTGCTGCTGATCAGCGGTGCCGAAAAGGTCTGGGGAGACAACCGATCCGATCGATGAGTCCGTGACGCACCCATGCGTACGATGACCGCGACTGGTTTCCATCTCGGGAGAGGTCATGTCCGCACTGCATCAGGCGTTCCTGCACGATTTTCAGCTCATGTCCCGCAATGGCGGGTTAGAGTCCGGCGGCGTTGAGCGCCAGGCCGCCACCGCCGCGGACGGCCTCAACCGGCAGTGGTTCGCGGGCTGGCTGGCCGCGCGCGGTGCCACGGTGCACTACGACGAGATCGGTAATCAGTTCGGAACGTTCGAACTCCACCCCGGCCGCCCCTATGTTCTGGTCGGATCTCACCTCGACTCCCAGCCCAGGGCCGGCCGATTCGACGGTGCATACGGCGTGCTCGCCGGGGCGACCGTGTGCGCGGAACTGTACCGAGCGGCGTCGGCGGGGGAGCTGGAGCTGAAGTACAACCTGTGCGTCGTGAACTGGTTCAACGAGGAGGGGTGCCGGTTCAAGCCGTCCATGATGGGCAGTCTGGTCTACACGGGAAAGCTCGGCCTGGAGACCGCGCTGGCCATCGAAGATGTGGACGGCGTCACCGTGCGGGACGCCCTCGACAGCCTCGGTCAGCGTGGAACCGGGAACATCCCCGAGGCCGCCGCTTACGTGGAGATCCACATCGAGCAGGGCAAGTCGATGGAGGAGAACGGTCAGACCATCGGCCTGGTGGAGGCCACGTGGGGTGCGCGCAAGTACGAATTCCTGGTGACCGGCGAGCAGTCCCACACGGGCGCCACCCTCATCGAGGATCGTAAGGATGCGATGCTGGGGGCGTCCTTGTTGATCGCTGCGGCACGCCGGATCGCGCTGGAGCACGATGTCATTACCTCGTGCGGCGAGTTGCTCATCCTGCCCAATTCGCCCGTCGCGGTCGCGCGCGAGGCGCGCCTGCTGATCGACCTGCGAAGCCCGGACGCCGCCCGGCTCGACGCCGCGGACGAGGCCTTCGCGCAGGAGGTCACCAAGGCGGCGTCGGAGGCGAATGTGGAGATCGAAACCCTGAGCCGCAACGCGTGGGACGTGAAGGAATACGCGCCGGAGGGTGTGGAGCTTGCCGAGCAGGTCGTGCAGGAACTGGGTCTGCCGTACACGCGGATCATGACGCTGGCCGGCCACGATTCCACCAACGTCAAGGACGTGATGCCCGCGGTCATGCTGTTCGTTCCGTCGCACAAGGGCATCACGCACAACGAGTACGAATTCACCTCTGACCAGGACATGCTCTCCGGGCTGGACATGCTCACCGGCGTGATGACGCGCGTGGCGCAGGGCGAGTTGGCCTGAGCGCTGCAGGGCGCTTGCCGCGGTTGGTAAAGCGGTTTATGCCTGTCCGCGCTGAGTCATAGAGTGTGTGGTGAAGCACAACTCAATGAGGAGGCGCAGTGTCCCAACCCACGCAAGCTCAGGAAACCGCAATCCGTGAGGCGGTCGCGGAAGCATTCGATCAGCAGGTCGAGTTCCTGCAGCGGTTGGTGTCCGAGCCCTCGCGGCGCACCGAGGAGTGCGCGGCGCAGGAGCTGATGGCCGAGGCTTCCGGGACGCGGGGCTGAGCGTTGACCAGTGGATGCTGGACGCCGCCGAACTCGCCACCCACCCCGCCGCCGGTGCGGTCACCGTGGACTACTCGAACACGCCCGTGGTCGTGGGTACGTACGAGCCTTCCGCCCCGGCCGACGGCGCTCGCAGCCTGATCCTCAACGGTCACGTTGACGTGGTGCCCGAGGGGCGCGAGGACACCTGGACCACCAGCCCGTGGGACGGCCGCATCGAGGACGGCTGGATGTACGGCCGCGGTGCAGGTGACATGAAGGCCGGGCTTGTCGCCAACCTGTTCGCCTTCAAGGCGTTGCGCGCTGCAGGGCTGGAACCCACCGGTCGCGTGCACCTGCAGTCCGTGCCGGAAGAGGAATGCACCGGCAACGGCACTGTGGCCGCTATGCAGCGCGGCTACACCGCGTATGCTGTGCTGATCTCCGAACCCATTGCCGAGACCCTGGTGCGCGCCAACCTCGGTTTGATCTGGTTCGACGTTGACGTCACCGGAACCGCCGCCCACGCGCACGAGATGTCCAAGGGATTCAACGCGCTGGATGCCGCGTACTCCCTGATCGGTGACCTGCGCGAGCTCGAGGAACGCTGGAACCAGATCACAGTGGGGGACCGAACTTCGGGGACCTGGAACACCCCATCAACCTCAATGTCGGCGTACTGCAGGCGGGCGAGTGGCCGTCATCGGTGCCCGACCGCTGTACGTTCTCGGTGCGAGTGTCGGTCCCGCCGTCGCTGGGCTCCGCTGCGGCGTGGCAAGAAATTGAAGAATGCGTCGAGCGTGCCGGTCGCGAGAACCCTGTGGTCTCCCGCGGCAAGGTGTCCGTGAGCAAGTCCGGGTTCTTCTCCGATCAGTACGTCCTGGAACCGGGTACGGACGCGGAGGGGCTGCTGTCGGAGCTTCATGCGTCCGTGACCGGTGCGCCGCTGGAGTCCTATCCGTCCCCGGCGTACGTGGACTCGCGGGTCTACGGCACGTTCCAGGGGATTCCGTCCATGGTGTACGGGCCCCTCGCGGAAACGCTGCACGGCAAGGACGAGCGCGTGAACCTGGAATCCGTGAAGCGCTGCACCGAGATCTACGCGCTCTACATCGCCCGCTGGTGCGGCGTGCGTGAGGCGGGTCAGAAGTGACGGACCAACCGGAGCCATCGTCCAAGGGGCCCGAACCCGGTGTCGACCCGCTGGCGCAGTCCGGCACGACAGCCGACGCCCAGGGCGAGCACCCCACCGGCACCACCCTCCCGCTCGACGGCGTTCTGGTCGCGGACTTCTCCCGCGTGCTCGCCGGTCCGCTGGCCACCATGACCCTGGCGGATCTGGGTGCTCGAGTCATCAAGGTGGAACGCCCAGGTGCCGGGGATGACACCCGCAAGTGGGGGCCGCCGTGGTCCGAAACCGGAGCCACGTACTTCGAGTCCGCCAACCGCAATAAAGAGTCCGTGGCCCTGGACCTCACGGATCCGGAGGACCTGGCGCTCGCCAAGAAGTTGGCCCTCAAAGCGGACGTGCTGGTGGAAAACTTCAAACCCGGAGGCCTGGCCAAGCTGGGATTGGGCTACGAGGACCTGCGGGATGAGAATCCCGGGCTGATTTACGCGTCCATCTCCGGATTCGGTTCTGCCGGGGGACGCCACCTGGCCGGATACGACTTCCTGGTGCAGGCCGTGGGCGGGCTCATGAGCATCACCGGTCCCGCCGATGGTTCTCCCTATAAGGCTGGCGTGGCTCTCGTGGACGTGCTGTGCGCCAAGGACACGACCATTGGCTTGCTGTCCGCCCTGGAAGCGCGTCGACGGAACAACGGCCGGGGCTCTCACCTGGAGATCAATTTGCTCTCCAGCCTGCAGGGTGCGTTGGTCAATCAGGGACAGGCGTATCTGGGTGCGGGCAAAGCTCCGTCCCGGATGGGCAACGAACATCCCTCGATCGTTCCGTACCAGTTGTTGGAATGCTCGGACGGTCCGCTCGCGGTGACCGTAGGAAACGATGGTCAGTTCGCTCGCATGGCTGCCGCCCTGGGGGTGGCCGAACTGGCCGAGGACGAACGGTTCGCGACCAACACCGAGCGGGTGGCCCATCGGGACACCCTGGTTCCGCTGCTTGAAAAAGCCCTTTCGGCCAACACCGCCCAGCACTGGCAGGACGTCCTCACCCAGGTCGGCGTGCCGCGGGAAAGGTGGGTGGCATCGATCAGGGAGTTGTCCTCGCGGAAGAACTTGGCCTAGAACCCACCGTGGATGTTCAGGACGCCTCCGGGACAACCGTGGGCCGCCAGTTCCGGCATCCGGTGACCTGGAATCCGCCGCTGGAGACACCCACTGCGGCCCCGCCGCAGCTCGGGGAGCATACGGAATCGGTGGTGGAATGGCTCAACCGAACTTCTTAGGTGAGTGAAATAAAAAGGGGGCTGGCGCGGCAAGGTTTCGCGAGCGGCGTCGTCCCCGTAACGTGAGTCACAACTACAGAATGGGCGCGGTCGCAGTCTGTCCCGGGCCCTCGCACTACCGGCATGACCAATGATGCAAAGGAGCACCATGACCACCCCAGAGCTGTCCGCGGATCCCTCGGATCTGATCAGTTTCGATTCTCTGCTCACCCCCGAGGAACTCGAGCTGCGCGGAACCGTGCGCGAGTTCGTGAATGCGCAGATCAAGCCGAATATCGCCAAGTGGTTCGAGGCTGCCGAGTTCCCGCTGGAGATCGTGCCGGAGATGGCCAAGCTTGGTCTGCTGGGCATGCACCTCAAGGGTTACGGCTGCGCGGGTCGTTCGGCTGTGGAGTACGGTCTGGCCGGTGCTGAGCTGGAGGCCGGAGATTCGGGCCTGCGCACGTTCGTGTCCGTGCAGGGCTCGCTGGCCATGAGCGCCATTTACAAGTGGGGTTCCGAGGAGCAGAAGCAGGAGTGGCTGCCGCAGATGGCCGCCGGTGAAGCAATTGGTTGCTTCGGCCTGACCGAGCCGACCGCGGGTTCGGACCCGTCCTCGATGACCACCAACGCCAAGCGCGACGGGGACGACTGGGTGCTCAACGGCACCAAGCGGTGGATCGGCCTGGCAAACGTGGCCAAGGTGGCCGTGATCTGGGCGCAGACCGATGACGGGATCCGCGGCTTCGTGGTACCTACTGACACCGCCGGCTACAAGGCCACGCCCATCGAGCCCAAGCTGTCGATGCGTGCGTCCATCCAGTGCGAGATCGAGCTGATGGACGTCCGCCTGCCCGCCAGCGCAATGCTCCCCGAGGCCAAGGGCCTGCGCGGACCGTTCTCGTGCCTCAACGAAGCGCGTTACGGCATCATCTGGGGTGCCATGGGCGCGGCTCGCGATTCGTTCGAGGCGGCCCTCGATTACTCCAAGCAGCGCATGCAGTTCGACAAGCCCCTGGCTGGCTACCAGCTCACGCAACAGAAGCTCGTGGACATGGCGCTGGAGATCAACAAGGGCTTCCTGCTTGCCCTGCAGATTGGCCGCATGAAGACGCCGGTACGCTGCAGAACCACCAGATCTCGGTGGGCAAGCTCAACAACTGCCGCGAGGCCATCGCGATCGCCCGCGAGGCTCGCACCATCCTGGGCGGCAACGGCATCACGCTGGACTACTCGCCGCTGCGCCATGCCAACAACCTCGAATCCGTGCGCACCTACGAGGGCACCGACGAGGTTCACACCCTGATCCTCGGCCAGTACCTCACCGGAGAGCCGGCTTTCCGCTGATCGGCACGTTCCACCTGGCGCTCGCGGCGGTTTTCGTCGCGAGCGCCTCCATTTCAGGACTGAGTTCGAATCCGCCTCCGAGTTCGAGGAGACTTCCGCATGAGCACCACCATCGACAGCATCAAGAACATCACCGTGATCGGCGCCGGCGCCATGGGTCGCCAGATCGCGATGACCGCCGCGCTCGCTGGGTATCAGACCACGGTGCAAGACATCAGCCAGGACATGCTCGACGCGGCGTCCGCCGAAATGAGCGGCTGGGTCGAGTCCCGCGTGGCCAAGGGCAAGCTCGAGCAATCCACCGCCGACGCCGCTCTGGCCAACTTGGCATGGGAAACGGACCTTGAGCGCGCGGCAGCCAACGCTGACTTCGTGATCGAAGCTGCCACCGAACGTTTGGACATCAAGCGCGGGATCTTCGAATCCCTGGGTTCCCTGGCGCCGTCGCACGCGATCCTGGCCACCAACTCCTCGACCCTGGGGTCGTCCAAGGTAGCCGAGGACAGTGCGCGCGCGGAGCAGGTGTGCAACATGCACTTCTTCAATCCCGCCCTGGTCATGAAGTGCGTGGAAGTGGTCCGGCACGAGTCCACCAGCGACAACACCGTGGACGTCACCATGGAACTGGCCCGCCGCATGGGCAAGGAACCGGTGGTCATCAACCGTGAGATCCCCGGGTTCATCGCCAACCGCGTGATGGGCGCGATCAACAAGGAGTCCCTGTTCCTCTACGAGAACGGGTACGCCTCCAAGGAAGACATCGACGCCGCCATCCGCAACGGTCTGGGTCACCCCATGGGCCCTTTGAGCTCATGGACATGGTGGGCCTGGACGTCATCGACTTCATCGCTCAGGCCACCTACGAGGAAACCGGAGCCGAGGAGGACAAGCCCAACGAGTCCATCTCCAAGCTCGTGGCCGAGGGCAAGTTCGGCCGCAAGTCCGGTGCAGGTTTCTACGAGTACAAGAAGTAGGTCTTCAGCCCCATAGCGCTTTCGCGAGGACGGGCGCGCCCAGCACCGGTTCCCGGTTCAGAACCGTCACATCCGTGAGGCCGGACTCAACGAGCAGCTCTTGGAGCACCTCGCCCACAACTGTGTGGGTCAGTCCGCCACCCAGCACGACCGGCAGCGGGCCGTCGAGCTGTTGGGCAACGGCGGTGGTGAGCGCGTGCAGTTCCTCAGCGGCGCCCTGCACCAACTCGCGCGCTACGGTGTCACCGTTTCCGGCGAACTCCACCACTGTTCGAGAGAGCCCCGCCCAGAACGATCGGTCCGGGCGGTCGTGGAATGCCGCAATGAGTTCCACGGCGGAAGAAACTCCAGCCTCCGACAGGATTGCCCGGGTGAATTCATCGGCGGCGGCACCGGGTTCTCGTTGGTCGGCCCGCAGCACAGTGCGGACGGCTTCCCGGCCCAGCCAGTAGCCGCTGCCCTCATCACCGAGCAGGTATCCCCAGCCTCCTGCCCGGCGCTCGCGGCCGGTGGGATCGATGCCCCAGCCACGGACCCGGTGCCGGCAATGACCGCGATGCCGGTCGTGTGACCACCCGCGGCAAGGATCAGGCGGGTGTCATGCACAGCGGACACGGGAACATCAGGTGCGGCCCCGGAAACAGAACGGATGAGATTCTCGAGCCGAGCGGCGTCGGCGGGGGTGTCCACGCCACCGGCGCCGGCGACCACTGGGGCGGAAGACCCGGCCCCAGCTCGCCGAACACGTCGCGCAATGCTGCCGCAGCGGCGTCGGCGGAGACGTTCTGAACGTTGGCGCTGGGTCCCTTGGCATGACGAACGGCCTGGCCATCGCGGAATAGCACCCCGCGTGTGGTGCTGCCGCCGATGTCCAGGCCGATTAGTTCGCCGGAGAAGTTCACTGGACCTTCAGCTCGCCCATTTCATCCCAGCCCTCGCCGTCGATCTGACGGGAAATGATGCGGGGAGTGGAGCTGAGGTACTGCGGGAATTCCTCGGTCATCTTGGTGAAGTGATCGGACTTCACGTGAGCTTCGGCGGCGTCGTCGTTGAAGGCCTCCACGAGCACGTACTCGTTGGGGTTATCCACGCTGCGGGACCAGTCGAACCACTTATTGCCGGCCTCGGCGCGGGTGGCCTGCGTGAACTCGTCGACCAGCTGGGGCCAGTTGTCTGCATGCTCGGGCTTCACATCGAATTTCACAACGATAAAGATCATGGGTTGCCTCCTTGGGTTGCGGTTATCCCTTCCAGCATATGGGTGGAAGGCGCTGACATCTGGGGCAGAGGTTTGCGAGCGTCGACATCTGAGGTTCGAGATCGCACGGAACCGCAGGGTGTCAACCTGTG
>NZ_AJXN01000109.1 GCF_000286355.1 Kocuria atrinae C3-8
CGCGCTCCATCGCACCGAACACCAGGGTTGCGACACCGGCCACCAGGATCAAGGCGCCCAGGATCACGCGAACGCGGGGAACGCCGTCAGCGGCGCGAGAACCACGCAGACCGTCCAGGGGCGAGGCCCCGTGAGCGCGGCGGGCCGGGCCGAGCGAGGCGATCATCGTGAGGACGATGCCCGTGAAGAATCCGACCAGCAGATCGCGCGGGGCCACCGTTATGGTCACCACACCGATGAGCCCGGAGGCCTTCAGCGCCAGGGCCAGGGCCCACACCACGGCCACGCCGATAAGCGCCCCCACGGTGCCCAGGACCAGTCCTTCGGTCAGCACCGAACGGCGGACCTGCTTACTCGTGGCGCCAACGCAACGCAGCAGCGCGAGTTCACGGGCGCGCTGGGCGGTCAGCACGGACAGCGTGTTGGTCACGACCAGCAGCGCCACCAGGATGGACAGCCCCGCGAACGCGAGCAGGAACATGGTCAGAATGTTGGAACCTGCCGCCATTTGATCGAGCAGTTCCTCGGTGAGCTGTTCCGGAGTCACCACGCGCAGCTCGGGCTGCTCGCCCTGACCGGCGGCCAGGATTTTCGACGCGGCGGTCGTCAGCTCCTGGAGCTGGGCGTCGCTGGCCGAACCACCCAGCGTGAGCTGAATGGCCTGCAGCGGGCGATCGCCCGACATCTGGCCGGGCGAGAAACTCGCCAAGCCGTCATTGGTGAGCCACACGCTCGCAAGCGCCCCGGTCGCCGTGGTTTCGGTCAGACCGGACACGGTGAATTCCTTGGCCGCCGACGGCGCCTGCGCATCTTGAGCGGGTGCCTCGCCTTCGCCGCCTTCACCGGCGGGTGCGCCACCCATTTCTTGAAGGGAGAAGGTGTCCCCCACTCCCACCTTATACTTGTCAGCGACCGATTCGGTCACCAGGGCCTGGTCAGGCCCGTTGGGGAACGTGCCCTCTTGATCTCTGCGGGGAGCAGGGCGGGATCGCCGGGCAGGTT
The DNA here is from genome assembly GCF_000286355.1 of Kocuria atrinae C3-8. Lineage (GTDB taxonomy): Bacteria > Actinomycetota > Actinomycetes > Actinomycetales > Micrococcaceae > Kocuria > Kocuria atrinae_A. Next base: position 1,003 of record NZ_AJXN01000109.1, read on the forward strand.
CGACGTGCTGACGGGCGAGCCGTCTGCGGACACGTCCTTGGAGCTGGGGACTCCCGCGGTCGTGTACTGGGCCCACACCGAGTCGACACCGTCCACGCGGGAAAGTTCATCGAGCTGCTGCGGGGTGCTGCTGAAACTGGACATCGCATCGGCCTTGGTGGTCACCACGGCGTCCGCATTCTTGTACTGGGCGGCCAGGTCATTGGTCATGCTTGCGGTGAGCGTGCTCGACAGCCCCAGCGCCGCGGTCATGAACCCGGAGGACACCGCGACCACGGCGAGCACCATGAGATAGCGGGTCCATTGAAGACGAAGTCTGGACAGGACAACGGTGCGCATTACAGATCACCCTTCGCGGCGCCGTCGGACTGGATGCGGCCGTCCATGACCCGAACCACGCGGTCGGCGGCCTGGGCGACCTCGGGGTCGTGCGTCACGATGACCACGGTCTGGTTGAACTCGTCCACGCTGCGGCGCAGCATGCCCAGGACCTCGTGGGAGGTGGTGCTGTCCAGGGCACCGGTGGGCTCGTCCGCAATGATCACCGAGGGCTCGGGAAGCAAGGCGCGGGCAATGGCCACGCGCTGCTGCTGGCCTCCGGACATCTCATCCGGGCGGTGGTCCAAGCGGGAGCGGATGCCCAGGGTGTCCGCGAGCGCCTCGAGACGGTGCGAGTCCACCTTCTTACCTGCCAGCGAGAGGGGAAGTTCGATGTTCTGCCGTGCAGTCAGGGTGGGCACCAGGTTGAACGCCTGGAACACGAAACCCACGTGGTCGCGGCGGAAGCGGGTGAGCTGGTCGTCGGAGAGGCCGGTGATGTCCTGGCCGCCCACCACGATGCGCGTGTTGGGATCCTTGTCCGAAACATCCAGGCCGGCCAAGCAGTGCACCAGGGTGGACTTACCCGATCCCGACGGTCCCATCACGGCCACCAGGTGCCCTCGGGGATGTCCAGGCTCACGCGATCCAGCGCCTTGACGGAGGCCTCACCCGTTCCGTAGGTGCGGGAGACGTTGGCGGCGACCACGGCCATGGACCGGTGCTGTTGGTGCTGGCCTTCCGCGTGCCGCGCAGAATTCTGGGGCGCGTGCGTGGGGGCGCTAGAGCCTGTCTGCCGCTGGTCCTGCGTCTGGGTCTGCGCCTGGGTCTGCTGCCCCCACGGCAGGCCCTCGGAGTGCTGGGTTTCGGTGCGAGTCGTGTTCATGCTTCAACCCTGTCCGAATTGGGACACGAGCACATCGGGCGGGGGTACCGAACCCGCAGGTCACCGCCTCATCCCGGGGTCTGAGGCGACCGCGCCAAACCATGCTCGGGAATGAGAACACTGCCTCGCAGCAGTCAGGAGACCGCGGACTTGATGTCCACGGGACATCGCTCGGTCCACCGCGGTGAAAACATCTTGCGCGGTGCGAGCCGGCCAGTCTGCGGGGACAAGCGTCGCGGGAAGCATGGGGGTTCGCCGGGTGATCTCCAACCATTCCGTGTTCACCAACAACCGGCGGTGCAGTGATGCGTTGCGGTCCGTGACGAAGGGACTCCAGCGTCCGATGAACTCCTCGTAGCCACGCGAGATCTCGGCCAGATCGAAAGCTTCCCGCAGGATCTGGTCATGGGTCGTGGAACCGGCCGGAACACTGGTGAACGCACGGACGCACTCGCTGCCCTCGATGTCGCCCACCAAGCGATCCACGTCCAGGACACCCGGTGCGACCCACACACCGTTCTGCAAGCGACCGAACCCGCCCCATTCGAGTGCGGATTGCAGTTGCCGTCGCAGATTCCGCGCCTTGTCGGGGAGCGAGTAGAACACATGTGTCCATTGGCCGTCCCAGTCCTGCATCAGCACATCCGGGTCGTGCACGCGCACGTATCCCTCCTGCAACACCGGCATGCCTCGAGCGCCAACGGAGTACACCGTTTCCCGGCCCAGACGCTGCTTGGTCAAGAATCCCTTTTTGGACATTCGCGCCAAGGTCATGCGGGTTGCATCCTCGGAGACGCCCAACGGTTCCAGCACCTCGATGATCCCCTTGGTCGTAAGCCACAGGTCTTCGACCACCACGTACATGCCGAACAACGCCATGATGGCGGTCTGCGCCGTGGGTCCTTGGAACTCCGGGAGGTCGGAGGGCGCGGTGTCAATGCTCATGAAGTCCTTCTGGCAGCGGGGGTGGCCACTCCGGCGGGCAGGTGAACGCCCGCGTTCGTGCGGAATTCAGCATATCGAGTCCAGCACTTTTGACAATTGATTGACTTAACGGACGATAGTTGTCTAACGTGATGCGCACCACAGATTACGTAGTTCATGGCTCGATCCACAGAACTTCTTTCACTTCCCACTGCCGTGGCGCGTTGGCCGCCACCAAGGAGTACCGATGACCGCAACAGCCACCCCTCAGCTGGACCAGCTGAGCGTGCAGGAAAAGCGCAAGGAAGCGCGCCGCGTGGTCCTGTCCAGCTACCTGGGCAGCACCATCGAGTTCTACGACTTCCTGCTGTACGCCACCGCCGCCGCGTTGGTCTTCCCGCATGTGTTCTTCGCAGGCCTGGACCCGCTCGCAGCAACCGTTGCCTCCTACGGCACCTTTGCCGCGGGTTACATTGCACGCCCGCTCGGTGGCGTGATCTTCGGTCACTTCGGCGACCGCTTGGGTCGCAAGAAGATGCTGATCCTGTCCATGCTGATCATGGGTGTGGCCTCCACGCTGATCGGACTGATTCCATCCGGCGCGTGATCGGTTCCTGGGGTGCCATCATTCTGGTGACGCTGCGCCTCATGCAGGGCATTGCCATCGGTGGTGAGTGGGGCGGTGCCGCACTCATGGCCTTGGAGCACGCCGAGCCCAAGAAGCGTGGGTTCGCCGCATCCTTCGTCAACGCCGGCGCCGACCGTTCCGCACTGGGAACCTTTGTCATGGGCCTTTTCGCCTCCCTCCCCGAGGATCAGTTCCTCTCCTGGGGCTGGCGCGTTCCGTTCCTGCTTTCGGCCGCCCTCCTCATCGTGGGCCTCGTGATCCGCGCCAAGATCTCCGAGAGCCCCATCTTTGCCGCAGCCGTTGAGCAGGACGAGAAGTCCCCCAAGAAGGCCGCCCTCCCCATCTGGAGCGTCATTCGCCGCCCCAAGAACTTGTTGCTGGTGATGTTCGGCGGTGCCGCGGGCTTCGCACTGCAGGTGGTCATGGCCTCGTTCGCCGTCACCTACGCCGTCTCCCACGGTGCCGAGCGCCAGCCGGTTCTCTACGCCTTTGCCACCGCTTCGCTGCTGTCCGTGGGCGTGGTGGTCGTGATGGGCAAGGTGTCCGACCGCCTGGGTCGCCGCCCGGTGATGCTGATCGGCATGGTCGCCTTCATCGCCCTGCTGCTCCCCATCTTCAACTGGCTCGCCTCCTCCAACATCCTGTTGATCTTCTTCGCGTTCATGGTGGGCCTCACCTGCCACAGCACCATCTACGGTCCGCTGGCCGCGTTCATCTCCGAGCAGTTCGGCACCGCAGCTCGCTACACCGGCGCGTCGGTGGGTTACCAGATGGCCACCCTGCTGGGTGCGGGCTTCACGCCCTCGATCCTGGCCACTCTGTACGGAGCCGACGGTCAGATCAGCCGCGTCATCCTCTACCTGGGCATTCTCACGGCCATCAGTGGCATCGCCATCCTGCTGACCAAGGAGTCCAAGAACATCGACCTCCACACCTACGAGCACTAAACCCACGGCTCACTGAAACGCCCCGCGAATCTCGAATTCGCGGGGCGTTTCGCATGGACATTTCAGGCGGCAGCGTCAGGCAGTCACCACTCCGGTTTCGTAGGCGACCACCACGGCCTGCACCCGGTCGCGGGCACCCAGCTTGGCCAGAATGTGGGACACGTGCGTCTTCACCGTCGGCTCGGACAGGAACAGCTCGGACATGATTTCCGCGTTGGACAGCCCCCGCCCCACGAGCTCGAAGACCTCTCGCTCGCGCGCCGTCAGCAGGGCCAATCGCGGGTTTTCCCACGGGTTCGACGCCGCCGCGGGCACCTGCCCGGGCCCCGTTACGTTCCCGGCCGCCCCGGTGGGAGACGGCTGCGCGACGCCTGCGGGAGCGGCGTCGTCGTCGGGAGAATCGGCGATCAAGTGGTCGAGCAAGCGGCGCGTGGTGGAGGGCGCGATCACGGCATCGCCGCGGGCGACCGTACGGATGGCTTCCAGGAGTTCCTCGGGGCGGGCGTCTTTGAGCAGGAATCCGCTGGCACCGGCGCGTATCCCGTCCAGGGCATATTCGTCCAGGTCGAACGTCGTGAGCACGATGACCTTGGTCTGCGGGTGTGCCGCCAGGATGGCTTGGGTTGCCTCGATGCCGTTGAGCCTGGGCATTCGCACGTCCATGAGCACCACGTCCGGCACGCGCTCCGTACCCAGCGCCTCCGAGACGAAGTCCACGGCCTCCTGGCCGTCACCGGCCTCGCCGATCACCGTGAGATCCGGCTGGGAATCGACGAGCATGCGAAAGCCACCGCGCACGAGCGGTTGGTCGTCGACGATGAGCACTCGCGATGCGTTGGCGGACTCTGGGGGAATGGAACTCACGCGTCCTCCGTGGGGATATCCGAGGGGATAGTGGCCTGAACGACGAAAACGTCCGAGCGTGTGGCATGGGGGCCCGCCGTCATATCACCACCGTACAGAGCTACGCGCTCGCGCAGCCCCTGCAACCCGTGACCTCCGCCGGGAGCCCGCGGGGAATCGTCCTCGCCGGCGCCGTCGTTGACCATCTCGACCCACGAGAAATCCGGCCGGTGCTCGATGGTCACGCGCACCGAACTCGCCTGCCACGCGTGCTTCAACACGTTGGTCAGGCCTTCCTGCACCACGCGGTAGAGACTCAACTGCGCGCCGGTGCTCAAGGTCGGCGTGCCCGTCTCACTGAATTGGACGGGCAGCCCAGCGGACTTCACGGAGTTCACGAGCTCGGGGATGTCGCCCAGCTGGGGCACGGGCTTGGTCTCGGTCTCGTCATCGGTGCGCAGCACCCCCAAGAGCTTGCGCATCTCGGTCAGGGAACCGCGCGCCGTTTCCGCGATGGTCTCCAGGGTCTGCGCAGCCACGTCAGGGTTCGACGCCGCCGCGTACCGGGCGCCGTCTGCCTGCGCGATCACCACGGACAGCGAGTGCGCGACCACATCGTGCATTTCCCGGGCGATGCGCGTGCGTTCGTCCTGCGCTGCGATGCGGACCTCCTGCTCGCGCTCGACCTCGAGACGACGGGCCCGGTCTTCGAGTTGTTCACGACGCCGCCAGCGGTTGCGCGCCAAATCACCCGCCAGGAAAGCGACCACCACGAACAGCGCGCTGACCACGAAGAACATCAGGGACGCCATGACCCATTCCAGAATCGAGGCATCTCCATAGAAAACGAAGAACCACCGGCGGCACAGGAGAGCGAACACCAAGCAACCCAGCAGTGCGGCGATCAGCACGGCACGACGCTTCTTTTTGGACGCCCGAACCGCCACCGTGTACATCAGGCACGGCACGGCCCACATGCAGAGTCCGATGGCGGCCACATTGAAAACCGCCAGGACCAGCAGGGCCAGGGCACCCACAGCGAACGCCGTGGCCGTGGGCGCCGCCCGCCGGAAGAACAACGGCAACGCCACCACCGCAGCACACCAGATGCTCTTCCCCGCGTCCATCGCCCCGGCAGTCAGGAAGACCAGGGAAAAGATGATCCCGCCGCCCATGAGCAGGGCGTTACTGATGTGGGGGTGATTCTCCGCCCAGCGCGCGAAACGTACGTGAAGTGCCATCGTCACGAGGGTAGCGAGCTTTCACCCCGGGGAGCGTCGTGCTCGGGTATGACGCTTCTCGTCATTGGCTCATTGAGCTTTCATCAGCCTGCGTACCAAAGAGACAACTGAAACATACCCGCTAGTCACAACGGCTCGTTACTGTTTCGTTACATTTTTGAACATGCGATCCAGATCCCAACATTCGCGTACTTCGCGCCGATCCCTGTCCATTGCCGGAACCATGACCGCGCTGCTGGCGTTGGTGGCCACCATCATGCCCGCTCAGGCGGCACCGGTTCCGACCACACCCAGCGCTCCCACCCCGCCCGCGGGTAGTGCGCCGGCCTATCTCCATGGCTTCCAGCAGCCGCAGCAGCTGTGCCCCGGCGGCCAGCTGGTCGGTAAGGTCTCGGACGCCATCGTGGACCCCACGGTTGCCGTTGCCGGTGGTCGTGGCGAGTGCACGCTGGCCGATATGAAGGCCGCCAACCCCGGCACCACGTTTTACGCCTACATGAACCTGGGCGCCATGTCCGAGCGCAGTTCAGAAAACGGCGCTTTCCAGCGCACGTGCGCCGATCCCAAGTCTGACGGCCGCCAGTTCGGCGTTCGCCCCGGCAACTCCCGCGTAGCCACCAACTCGATGGGGCTGGCCACCTACCCGGGCTGGAACTACTCGACCATTTCCAACCTCTCGAACGCGTACGCGGACGTCTGCGCGACCGCCGCAGCCAAGCTGCTCGAAGCGCCGTCGTTGCCCGGTCGCGTGACCAAGGCGGGTCCCGCCAAGTTCGACGGCGTGTTCTTCGACGACGTCGCAATGACCGCCGGCCACGGCCAGGACATGGACTACGTGGGCAAGTGGGGCCCGTGGGCGGACGACAACGCCTACGCCCGCCGCGCGACCGCCGTGATCGACAGCGTCAATCGTCAGCTGGACAACCGCCTCAAGCGAGATGTGCCGCTGGCCGTGAACCTCGGCATCTACCCGGAGAAGCCCTCCAACGTGGCACGGGCGAACGAACTGGCCCGCACGGGCGCCGTGGACTTCGCCATGCGCGAGTTCAGCACGCAGGACCGTAATGGTTCTCCCCTGTCGAACGCGTACCTGCAGAAGTCCGCGGACGTGAATCGTCAGCTCACCGCCGCGGGCATGCCGATCCTCCACCACGATTACGCCGTCTCGAAGCGCGCCGTGAGCACCAGCGGTTACGACCAGGGCAAAACCATTAACGGCGGGGCTCAGTGCTTGAAGGCGGGCAACGGGGCAGTCTCCCGGGCAGCCGACATCCGCCGCGAACGCGACTACCGGATGCTGCTGGGCCAGACCCTGCTGACTCGTGACTCGGGGGCACGCGGCGTGAAGTCCGTGATCCCGCAGGTCGAAAACTGCCAGGATCAGATCGCGCGCAACACCGGATTGGCCGAGAAGGTCACGGACCGCTCCGTGAACCCCAACGCCGCCGGGGTCCGTGACCTTCGGGAGGCCGTGAACAACGGGGTTTACGGAACGGGTGCGCGCTCCACCTCGAATCAGGTGCTCGTGCGCAAACTGTCCAATAATCGCTACGTGCTGGTGAACCCCACCAACACCCACCGCAGCGTTGCGCTCAACGGCAAGTCGTGGGGTGTACCGGGCCGCTCAGCAGCTCTGGCGGGCTAATCCCTAGTTGAACCACTCGGTGGGCGGGCCCGCGTTCAACAGCACGGTGAACAACAGGGCCACGAACACCACCAACACCAAGGCCGAGAGAATCGGCCAGCGCAGGATCACGGCCAGGAGCCGTTCGGCAGCAGTCCGAGCAGGTTCCTGGCCGTTCTGCGGTGCAGCACCGGCCGGCGCCACACGCCACTGCGAGGCCAGCAGACCCTTGCGGTCCACGTGGCGCTCGAACGGCACCGTGGCGAACGGGACGATGGCCAGCAGCAGACCCAGAATCCCCTTGGATGCGGGCCAGCGCTGGTCCGTCCACACGACCACGGTGGACACACAGTAGGACAAGAACACGAAACCGTGGATGCTGCCGGCAATCCGCATGGTCCAGTCCGGTGCTCCCAGGGCGTACTTGCCGATCATGGCCGCGATCAGCAACGCCCACGTGACCATCTCCGCCGTGGCCACCACGCGGTAGAGCCCCGGGGGCTCACACGCGGCGCATTGGTCGGAGACGTATTGGTGCTCGGATTCGCGGCATTGTTCACGCGCTCCCCCGATGCGGCTGAAGCTGACTGGCTGGGCATGTTTCTCCCTGGGATCACGGAATGGGTTTCAGACCATTATGGGTTTGCCGTTGCGGGCGGGTCATCCACCGATTGATTGATTCGCCGTTACGGGTCAGTCCGCGACCGGCTTGCTGGTCGCATCGCGAACCTCACCCACGAGCTCCTCCAGAACATCCTCGAGAGCCACGATGTACACCGACTCGTCCGTGGTGCGCGAATCCCGGGCCACCTGGCCCAGCAGCGCAAAGTGCGCGCCGTCGGCCTGCATGGTTCGAGTGACCTTGCGCAGCTTGTCCTCCGGTGCCACTCGTGCGAATCGACGGATCGACGCCGCCGGGATCGGCACGTGCCGCATGGTCTCGGGCAGACCCAGCACGTCCTTGGTGTGGATGTAACCCATCAGGCGTTCGTTCTGGTCCTGAACGGGGAAGCGCGAGAACCCGGTCTCCGCGCACATCATTTCGATGCCTGCGGCGGTGATATCGCTGGCCACTGTGCGCATGCCCGTCAGGGGCAGAGCGACGTCGTCGGCGGTCTTGTTCTCGAAGTTCAAGGCGCCGGTCAACAACCGGATTTCGTCATTGTCGAGCAGACCTTCGCGGCCGGACTCGGCCACGAACCCGCGCACATCCTCTGAAGTGAAGGAGGACGCGACCTCGTCCTTGGGCTCCACACGGAAGAGCCAGCGGACCAAGTGGTTGGCCGTCTCATTCATGATCCAAATGAACGGGCGGAACACCATGACGAAACCGTGCAGCACGGGCCCCAGCACCATGGCCGAGCGTCCCGGAACCGCAATGGCGATGTTCTTGGGCACCATTTCGCCCAGGACCATGTGCAAGAACGTCACGATCAATAGTGCAATGACCAGTGCAATGGGGTGCAGCAGCGCGGACGGCACGCCAAAGTACTCGAGCGGCTGCTCGATCAGGTGCGCAATCGCGGGTTCACCCACGGCACCGATCAGCAACGAACACGCGGTGATGCCGAGCTGGGTGGCGGCGAGCGCCGTCGACACGTTTTCAATGCCCTTGAGGGCATATTTGGCGGCCTTGGAGCTTCGGCAGCTTGGGCTCCAACTGGTCACGGCGGGCCGAGACCATGGCGAACTCACTGGCCACGAAGAACGCGTTGCCCGCGAGCAACAGGACGAGAACGATAATCGCAGTGCTGGTGGTCATCGCTGCTGCTCCTCTCCGGGATCCTCGATCGAGACGTCGTCATCGCGACGGAGCGAGGGGTTACCTTGCTGGCCGGCCTGAGCGGCCTGGAACTCTTCAGCGGTTTCCGGCTGGCGCGGCTCCCCACCCAGCGGATCATTCCGGTGAGCAGGTGGTTTCCACTCGGTGGAGGTGGTCGACCCGCCCCGGGCATCCGGGTCTCCGCCTTCGCGGCGCACCAGGATCCGGTCCACACGGTGCTGATCCATGCGGACCACCTCCATGTGGATGTTGGCCTTGGTGGGCAAATCGTCCTCGTCGCGGTGGGCGTGGTCCGTGGCCTCGACCGTGAGGGTGTCGCCCACGCGGGGCAACCGGTCCAGCTCCTCCGCAATGAGCCCGCCCAGAGTGTCTGATTCTTCGCCCTCGGGCATGTCCAAGCGGAGCACGTCACCCAGTTCATCGGGGCGCAGCAGACCGGAAATCACCAGTCCACCGTCCCGGGTGCGGCGGAAGCGCTGCACTCTCGTGTCCTGCTCGTCATCGATCTCGCCCACGATTTCCTCGATGAGGTCCTCGAGAGTCACGATGCCGGCGGTGCCGCCGTATTCGTCCACCACGATGGCCAGCTGCAGGCCCTTGCCGCGCAGCTTGCGCATGAGGGGATCCAGGGTCATTGACTCGGAAACGACATCCGCCGGTGCTGCGATGTCAGCAACGCGCTTGGTCGAACGCTCTTCGAACGGAACGGCCAGGGCGTGGGTGTAGTGCACGATGCCCACGATGTCGTCCACGGATTCGCCCATCACAGGGAACCGGGAGTGACCGGTCTCCGCCGCGGTCAGGAGCATGTGCTCCACGGTGTCATCGGATTCCAGGAAGTTCACGCGCGGTCGCGGACGCATCACATCTGCAGCGGTGCGCTCACCGAACTCAATGGAGCGAGCCACCAATTCTGCGGTCCCAGCTTCCAACGTGCCTTCACGGCCGGAACGGTTGACCACGGCGGCAAGCTCGGCTGCCGTACGTGCGTTGGCGACTTCCTCCGTGGGCGTGAAACCCAGGAAGCGCAGTACTGCATTGGCCGCTCCGTTGAGGACCTTGACCAGCCAACCGAACAGCACCATGAAGATCTTCTGCGGGTACACGACCACGTGGGTCACGCGCATCGGGTCTGCGATCGCCCAGTTCTTGGGAACCAGCTCGCCGAACACCATCTGCGTGAAGGTCGCCACGATGAACGCGGCGGTGGTGGCGATACCGGTGGCCGCAGCGTCGGGCATACCGGCCCAGCCGAGCCCTCCGCGCAAGAGCTCGCCGATACCGGGCCCCGTCAGGAAGCCGGCCACCAAGCTCGACACGGTGATACCCAATTGGGCACCGGACAGGTTGGTCGAGGTTTTCTTCAGGCTGCGCTCAATAACGACGGCGCGCTTGTCACCTTCCGCTTCGGCGCGCTGAATCGCTTGCCGGTCAACGGTGAGGAACGAGAACTCCACCGCCACGAACAGGGCGTTGGCTGCCACGAGGAGCAAAAAAGCCAGCAGGACGAACCATGCTGTCAGCACTGGCCCACCTCGCTCATCGTGGGAACTGCTACGGGCGTTGCCGTGGAGCGGGGGCTAAGGGCTGTGCCGGATCGGGGAAGAGGACTGTGCCTCTTCGGACTGTCCGACTCCTTGTCATCGGCGGTGGCGGGTACACCGAGGTACACCGCGGGCCGGGAGAGTTGAGATGTCACGGAGAAAAGAATACAGAAACACGCGGAACCGTGCCGAGTGACGTTGCTCAAGTGGGTGGAGTGGGTCGCGGTGTGGTGGCTGCGTGGACCTACGGGGGCACCTGGGGTAGCGGTTAGCGCCAACGGGATCCAGATGAACATTTGAGGCGGAGGTTAGCGCCCTTATCGGTGCCCTGAACATATTTGGCAGAAGTACGCCGGTTTATCCCTGGTTTCGACGCGAACCTCTTCCTCAGATGTCGAGCCCCTGCTAACCCCTGCCCCAGATGTCACGAGGCCCCACGATCACGGACAGTACATCCGTGGCCGCGGGGCCTCGCTCGGCACAACTGGTGAGTTACAGCTGCACAGTGTCGTTCTGGCCAGCGTCCGGGCGGTCGCCGGTGACGCGAGCCTTGATGATTTCGAGCACGGTCTTGGCGCCCTCGGAGCTCCAGTACTCACCGGCTTCGGTGTTGACCTGGATCAGCGCTGCCTCCGGGGACTTGGGGTCCGTCTGCAGGAACGCACCGGTCAGGGCGCTGGCGAGTTCTTCCTTGCGCTGCGGATCCTCGACCAGCTCGGCACGTCCGCGCAGGGACACCCAGGTGCCCTTGCCCACGAACGTCACATTGACCTGATCGTTGGCAGTGATCTGCTCCACCAGGTCCGAATCGCGGGAGGTCATGAACCACAGATCGCCGTCGAAATCCTTGTCCTGCACGCCCATGGGACGGGTCACGATGCCGCCGTCCGCGGTGTGCGTGGCGATGACGCACGTGCCGATTCCGTCGATCAGTTCCTTGATGGTCTCTACAGCCTGGGTCTTGCCTTCGGTGTTTCCCATGTGTTCCTCCATTGCGTATCTGATGGTGCTGGCCCGATCTCACGTCTCAGATCAGCAGTACTAAATCCTGCGTCTCTCAAGGGGCTGAGTGCCTCGTCTCAAGCGGCTCAGTCCACCCGCCCCAAAATGTGCTCCGCGCAGTCCCGCAGGTTCTCGTGCCGGAAGCGATAGCCGGCGCTCAGGAGCTTGGACACGTCCACCCGGTGGCTTGCCGCGATCAGTTCCTCCGTGGCTTCCTTACCGAGTAGCGCACGCGGGCCGGCCAGCGGGGTGGGAACGATCGCTGGGCGGTGCAGTACTCCCGCGACGATGCGCGCAAAATCCTTCTGCCGCACCGGGTTGGGCGCGGCCACGTGTACGGACCGGAGGCATCCTCGGACAGCACCAGGTGCGCAACCGCTCCGGCCATGTCGTCGATCCCGATCCAGCTCTGCACTGCTTGCCCCCGCCAGCGGCCCGGACAGTCCCGCGGTCATGAGCGGCAATTGGGGCCGCAGCAGACCGCCGCTGGGCGTCAGCACCAGCCCCGTGCGCACATTGACCACGCGCACGCCGTAAGCCTCCGCACCGTGCGCGGCTTTCTCCCACTCGTCGCACACGTGGGCCAGGAATCCCTCACCGGGGGGTTGCTGTTCGGTCAGGATCTCGTCACCGCGATCAGTCCCGTGATAGCCCACGGCCGATCCGACCACCAGGGCCCGCGGCCGTTGATCCGCCGGTACCTGCCCGATCGCCCGCACCAACAACTGGGTGCTCTCCACGCGTGAGCACAGGATTTCGTCCTTGTTCTTGTCCGTGAAGCGGGTGGCGATACTCGACCCGCCCAGGTGGAGTACGACGTCGATCCCCGCCAAATCGTGTGGGTTCAGTCGACCTTTGGCCGGGCCCCAGCCGATGACCCCGGGGCCGGATGAAGCGCCTCGTTTGAGCCGCAGCACCTCGTGTCCACCGGTTTCCAGGAGCGCGCACACCTGCGAGCCGATCAGCCCGGAGGCCCCGCCCACGGCAATGCGCAGCCGGGGGCCGCGATGCTCATCGTGGAAGTCGAGGTCTCCGCGCAACTGGCGTTCCCGGTAGGCGAAGATGCGTTCCAACTGACCGCGCATCAGTTTGTCGCTCGGACCGCTGGCGTTCTCCAGCGATTGAGGCAGGGTACGCACCGTCACCTGATCGCGGACGACCGTGCCGCCCTCGGGACTCTCCTCGAAGTTGTGCCGGTGTTCCCACTCCCCCAACGGCCCGCGTTCCATGCGATCAGTGAAGTAGTGCGGGGGATCCCAGTCACCGTGGCGCGCGGTCCACGGCACGTGCACGGTTCCGAAGGTTCCCGGAACGGACACCCCCAGTTTCACGCGCGAGCCGGGTTCGATCCCATCCGTGGGGGCCTCCGTGACCTTGTCCGGCCCACCGCCGAATGGCGGGGTGAGCCTCGTCAGGCGCCGGGGCGCTGATGCCACGCGAAGACGTCATCACGAGGCTGGGTCAGACGGGTTTCGTACTCGAACTGCTGGGCCATGGTGGGCGTCCGTTCTGTGGGCCGAGTTCTTGGGGCTGGATTCCGGAATCCTGTATTCCGGAGACTGGGACGGCTCGGTTGATCAGCCGTTCTGGGGAACCTGGTCCACGATCTCGTCGTCCTCGGGTTCGTCGGCCGGGGTGACCCTGCGGACCTGTTCCGAGGTGACGCGGCGGTCACGCTCGTACGGGTCCAGAGTGACCGTCTCGCCGGTTTCCAAGGAACGGAGCACGGCCTCGTGGACGCGCGTGTCCAGAAGGCCTTCTTCACCGGAGGGCTCGGGCTGTTCACCGTTGCGGATGCAGTCCACGAAGTACTGTGTCTGACCGCCGAACTGCTCCACCGGGTCGTGGGTGAAGCTCTCCGAATTACCGTCCTTGGTGAGGGTGTAGGTGATCCCCACGCCGGGGCCGAAACCGAAACACGGCTCCGCGGTGATTTCACCCTCGGTGCCGGCGATCGTGAACCGGTCCGCAGCTTCGGATGCGTACGAGATGGTGAACTGGGCGACCCGATCTTCCGGGAAGCGAAGGGTCACGGCCACGGTGTCATCAAAGTTGAACTCGCGGCCCGGGGTGCGAACGCCCATGGCGTGCACGGAAATGGGTTCGGAGTCGAACAGGTGGCGCACCTCGTTGAGCGGGTAGGTGCCCATGTCCGGGATCGGTCCGCCCCAATATCCGGAGTGCCCGCGGTGGTTTTCCTCCGTGATGTCCTGGGAGAACACGGACGAGAAGAAACGCGGGTTTCCAATGGCCTTCTGGTCCCGAACCTTTTCGATCATCTCCACGGTGCCCGGTTCCTGGTGCAACCGGTAGGCGACCATGAGCGTGGCACCTGACTTCTCCGCGGCATCGATGATGGCCTGGCAGTCCTCGACCGAGGTCTCCATGGGCTTCTCGAGCAGCACGTGCAGGCCAGCGTTCAGGGCCGGTTCCGCGAACTCTCGGTGCCGGAACACCGGGGTCGCAACGTAAACGGCGTCGATGTCTCCGGAGGACAGCAACGCCGGGTATTCCTCGTAGGAGTAGGTGGCCACGCCGAATTCCTGGCCGAGCTCCTCCGCTTTCTCCGCGCTGGACGTCACCAACGCCGCAAGTTCAGCATCCTCGATCCGGGAGAGCCCGGGAATGAATGCCTGCTGGGAAATCTGACCGACGCCCACCACGGCAAAGCGCACGGGGCCGTTGTTCTTCTGGGACATGTGAACCTCCAAGAGTGGTGTTGCTCCCACGCCGAATCACTCAGCGTGCTTATCAGGACAACTGTTTCCACCCTACGCGCGGCTCTCAGCCTTGTCAGCGGTCGTTCACCCAGCGCGCACATCACCCGTGATTCCTGGTTCCCTATCCCGTTTTCGCGCATGGATTTCAGTCATAGGGAACCTTAAAACCGCTACGAGAAGTCGCGAGCGTTCTCCAACACCGGAATGGCCTTGCGGGTCTTCTCCACCAGCTCCAGATCCAGGTCCACCACGCGGTAATCGGGTGCATCCTCCAAGGACGCGATTACCGAACCGTTCGGTGCGGCCACCAGGCTGTGCCCCACGCCCAGCGGTGCGTTGCCCTCGACCTCGCGACCCACCGACGCCGGGTTCGCCTGCCCCACGGCCACCACGTACGACGTCGCGTCCAGGCTCGCGCTCGCGCCAACAGTTCCCACTGCTCGACCTTCCCGGGGCCGTCACCCCAGGAGGCGCCGAGCAGGACGACCTGAGCGCCGTCGGCGGCCATGCGGGTGAAAAGTGCCGGAAATCGGATGTCGTAGCAGGTGGCCACTCCCACGGTCACGTCGCCCAGGTCGAAGGTCACCGGTGCCGCACCGGCCTGGACCGTGTCCGATTCTTTGAATCCGAACGCATCGTAGAGGTGGGTCTTGTCGTAGCTGAGCACGCGACCGTCCGCGAGCGCGATAACCGCGGTGTTGCGCACACGGTCCTCGTCGCCGGGGCTGAACATGCCCGCCACGATCCCCACGCCGTGCTTCTGAGCAGCGGCCGACACTGCCTGACCCCACGGTCCGTCGACCGGCTCGGCAACGTTCTTGAGGCTGCGACCGAAGGCGAACATGGTGGCCTCCGGCAGCACCAGCACGTCCGCGCCGTCCTGCCCGGCGCGAGCGGCAAGCTCTTGGACCTGCACGAGGTTCTCCTGCGGATCGTGCGAGCTGAGGATCTGTCCGATGGCGATGCGCATGTTTTCCAGCGTATCCGGATCGGGGTGCAGGATGGAGAGCATGAATTCACCCGCGAGCGCCGGCCAACCCACACAGGTCCCCACGTGGACCCTGGGCGCTGTGGGGTTCGTGTCCTTCTTCGACCGGTTCGGCACCCCGCCCATGTTGCTGATCATGTCCAGCGACACCGGCCTGGATGTGCGCCAGGTGTCCAGTTGTTCACCGTGTACTCGCTGCTTTATGCCCTGGGGCAACCGCTGTGGGGTGTGCTCAGTGACCGCTGGGGGCGTCACATCGTACTGCGGGTCGCGCTGATCGGAGTGGTGCTCGGTTCGATCGCCAGCGTTCTGGCCAGTGGTTACGCGTTGCTGTTGATCGCCCGCGGCTTCACCGGCCTCACCGTGGGCGCGCTGTATCCCACGCTGCTCACGCTCATCGGGGACACACGCATCGGCCCGGCCAAGGTACATGCGCTTTCGGACTTACTTGCCTATTCATCGATCGGCAATGCCGTGGCCACGCTGACCACCGGCGCGATCGCGGCGTGGCTCAGTTGGCGTGTGGTCTTCGGCATCGTGGCCGTGGCGTGCCTGGCGTTGCTGATCCTGTTGCGCCACGTGCGCGCACCCAGGCCCGCGCGGACCTCAGCGGCCAAGGGAAGCGCGTTCACCAAGTGGCCGCTCATCGTCTACGCGGTGGCCTTCACGGAGGGCATCGTGCTCGTGGGCATCCTGACCTACGTGGTTCCCGCTCTCCAGAGCGCGGGTGTGAGCGTGGCACTGGCCGGAGTGCTCGGCGCGACCTACGGCCTGGGTGTGGTGGCGGGCGCCCCCATCATGCGCGTGCTGTCCCGACGCTTCACACGCACCCAATGCATGGTGTGGGGAGGCGTGATCATGGTGCTCGGCATGGGCGCCTCCGCCATTTCCGCCACGCCGGTCCCGCTGACCATCACGGCCGTGTGCATCGGGCTGGCCAACGCGGTCCTGCACTCGTCCGTGCAGGGCTGGGCCACCGAGGTCTCCCCGGACGCCCGCGCCACCACCATCTCGTTCTTCGTCACGTCACTGTTCCTGGGCGCGGCCGCCGGAACGTTCGTCACAGCCGGTCTCGCCGACGCCGCTCAGTTCGGCACCATTTTCAGCATCGGGGCGGTCGCGGGGCTGGGGATCTCAGTGTTTGCCAGCACGGCCCACGCCCGGTGGGTACGCGCCTCGGAGGCGGCCTAACCGTCAGGCGTACTTGGCGATCTTGACCGCGCTCGCGATCATGGGGATCTGCAACGGCAGGCGCCCCAGGGAAATCAGTTGCTTCTCGATCGGCCGGTGGCGCCAGTCCCACGCCATTTTCATGTTGCCCGGCCACACCCCGATAAACAGCGCCGTGGCCGCGATACCGCCCAGCTTGCGGGTTGCGGGGACCAGCAGGAGCCCGGCAGTCGCCAGTTCCGCATACCCCGATCCGATCGCCCAGTCCCGCGCAGTTCCGGGTAGCTGCTCGGGAATCAACCGCTCGAACGGTTCCGGCTTCACGAGGTGCAGGGCACCCATTCCGGTGAGCGCCAGACCCGTGAACAGTGCGGACTTGTGAGCGCTTTTGCGTCGCTGCAACAGATTTTTAGTCATACCAAACGGTAACGTGCGGGCATTCCGGCGAGCGGAGCGGCGTCGTAGAGTGGCGATACACGCTCGAAGGGAGACCCTCATGGAACCGTTCGTCACCGCCGACTGGCTGCAGGAACATCGGGATTCCGTGGTCCTTGCGGACGCCCGCATGTACCTGGACGGCCGCAGCGCCCGCGCCGCCTACCTGCAAGGACATCTGCCCGGTGCTGTGTTCGTGGACGTTTCCGAGGCCTTGGCCGCGCCCGCATCCCCTGAGGCGGCCGCCATCCGCTCCCCTCACCAGAGGACTTTGCGGCGGCCATGTCCGCCGCGGCATCGGTGATGACTCCACGGTGGTCGCTTACGACGACGCCGGTGGAGTGATGGCAGCACGTCTCGTCTGGATGCTGCGCACCACGGGTCACGACGCCGCCCTGCTGGACGGCGGCATCGACGCCTTCCCTGCCGCCTCGCTGGAAACCCGTTGCGTCACTCCCGACTCAGCCCAGTTCACACCCGTGCCGTGGCCCCGCGAGTCACTGGCCACCATCGACGAAGCAGCCAGCGGCGGCGCGGTGGTTGATGCTCGCGACCGCACTCGTTTCGACGGCCACGGCCCGGACCCCGTGGACCCGCGTTCGGGGCACATCCCCGGCGCCCATAACGTGCCTGCCCGCGAACACCTGGCCACGGACAAGACCCTGCAGCCCATTAAGCAATTGCGTCAGCACTTCGAGGCCGCAGGAGTCACGGATGCGAGCGACATGATTTCCTACTGCGGCTCGGGCGTGACGGCGTGCCACAACCTGCTGGTGGCCGAGTTCGCGGGGCTGGGTCGCGGGCGACTGTTCCCCGGAAGCTGGTCCCAGTACGCCCACACGGACCGCCCGGCCGAGACCAGCCCGTTACCGAACTAAGCCCCAGGTCACAGCTCGATAACTTAAGCAAATTCGCTATTGCAAAGAAGCGCATGGTAGCTCAGGGTAGGTGACATGACTCACATGAAAGCCCGGTTTTGGGCTACCTCCCTCGGACTCACCGCCGCTTTCGCTCTCACCGGATGCGGGGCCCTGTCCGCCGCTCCGCCGTCGAATCAGGGGACGCACATCAGTCGCCGCACCCGCCGATTCCACCCCGAAAAAACCCGCCAATACCGCCCCCAGCCGCACGACCGAAAACCCCGCCCCCGCTCGCACTTCCGACACCCAGCCCGCTATTACCGCTCCCGTTTCTTCCATTCCGACGACCGCAGCACCCGCGGTATCCGCACCGGTGGCAGCTCCCTCAACGGCGCCGACGGCACTCCAGCACCGGAGATCCCCGCCGTGACGGAACAACCTCCACCTGCCACGGAAGCGCCACCGGCCGAGAACCCCGGAACCCCCGCGACCGAGGCACCGGCAGCGCCGTCGGCCCCGACAGTGGAATCCCCGGCGCCGGGAAGCGGTGGTTACCCCGTGGTGGCTCCGGAGAACTCACCCCAGGTGGGTCTGGACACCAACGGTAAGTACGCCCCGGGCATGAAGTTGGCCGCGATGGATCAGGGGCGATTGTTCTTCGCATACCCGGAGCATTGGAACGTTTTTGCCACCTCCGATACGTCCATGAGCATCACCAGTACGGACAACTACATCGAGGGTGGAATCAACATCCGTGAGGCGGGCGCCTGAGCCCGCGATGACGCACACCCGCACGGTCTACGGCCAAGCCCAGGGACCGGATCACGCCGCGAACGTGGTGGTGGGACGTACCGATGGCCCATTCAACACCGATCGGTTGAGCTGGCGCCTTCAGGACCCCACCACCGGCGCATCGGGGTTGACCCTGGGGGACGGGCGCGTGGTCGACATCCAGCTGTACTCGATCATTGGCGAAGGGACTCCCCCGCTGACCGGCGAGCAGATCGAGCAGGTACTCGACGAAATCCCCAACCATCCGGACCACCTGGCGGCCCAAAACATTCTGGGAACCGTCCACCACCTGGGCTGACACCGCGCTGACGGGGAGAGGTTAGCGCCGGGAGAGGGCCGGGGATCGCATACGCGGTTCCCGGCTCTTCCTCGTGCCGTCCTGGGGACCACCCCCATCAGGATGCTTACGTTTTGGACGGTTCAGTGCCAATATTGAAATTAACGAGTGTCATCCGTGACACCCCTGATGAGGAGGCAGCAATGACAAAACGACCCGAGAATTCCGACCCCATTGCTTCGGCCGGCCAAATCGACGACCCCGATCAGCCCGTGAGCCGCGACGACGATCACGAGACCGGCCGTCGCGCGAAGTCCGACGACGACGCGGACAACCCCGCGCACCACGCCCACAATCGCAACACAGACGGCGCCACCAGCGCCGAGGCCGCGCGCTCGGACGAGAAAGCCGCCCGCGGCAGCGGCAGACCTCCCAAGGCTGTCAAGGAAACGGGCTTCCCCAACGTGGATGCCGCAGAAGTCGAGGCGCAGCACGGTCACGACGTCAACTCGTCCGATATGGCGGCGGGGCGCAAATTCCAACCGCCCGCGGGTCGACATGACCCCAATGTTCCCAACTTGCCGACCGCCGGAGGGGACATGAACTCCCCACAAGGCCGCGATCTCAGCGAGGCCGCTCGCGCCGACCGCGACGGAGACAGTTCAGAGGCCGAAACCTACGGCACCCCGGAGAACACGGGCGGCCCCGAGCCGATTACCCATTCGCGCGCCGTCGAGGACCGCGTGCAACAACAAGAGCGCGACTACGACCTCGAGGAAACCGAGCACGGCGAGCGCTACATCACCCCGCGCGAAAAACGCTGAGTCACCTCAGGCTTAGCCGCCCAAGCGTGATTTAAGGTTCCGTATCCCCGAT
>NZ_AJXN01000110.1 GCF_000286355.1 Kocuria atrinae C3-8
GTCGGTTGGCACGCGGCGCGGGCCGAATCGCCCCGCCGCACGCACGCGTGGCGTCCTCGCCGATGGCGGGGCGAATCGGCACTGAGGTGCGCCCGCCGGATCGGAAGCCGGAAAAGCCGACGTTCCTCGCGGCGATTGGCCCGCACCGTCGTCCGGGCAGGCGCCCTCGCGGGCGGATCCGTTGGCACCGTCATCTTCGCCCGCCCCATCTCAGTCGGAGTCGCACCTTTCATGACCGCAACGCCCCCGTTCCCGCCCCTCGTCGAGCCCGCGCCGGCGCTCAGCCACGAAGAACTCGAGCGCTACTCACGCCACCTCACGCTCCCGCAACTCGGAGTCGAGGGCCAGCGGCGCCTCAAGAACGCGCGCGTGCTGGTCATCGGAGCCGGCGGGTTGGGCGCTCCGGCCCTACAGTATCTGGCGGCCGCGGGCGTCGGAACCATCGGAGTGATCGATGACGACGTGGTCTCCGTGTCCAATCTGCAGCGCCAAGTGGTGCACGGGATGGCAGACATCGGCCGCCCCAAAGTGGATTCCGCCGCCGACGCCGTGGCCCGCCTCAACCCCCTGGTCACCGTCACCACGCACGGCGAGCGCCTGACCACCGACAACGCCCTGGACATCTTCTCCGGGTACGACTTGATCATGGACGGCGCGGACAATTTCGGTACGCGCTATCTCGTGTCCGACGCCGCCGAGCTCGTGGGGATTCCGGTCGTGTGGGGGTCGATCCTGCGCTTCGACGGCCAGGTTTCCGTGTTCTGGTCCGGGCACGGTCCGGTGTATCGGGACCTCTTCTCGGAGGCACCGGCGCCGGGCCAAGTTCCTTCCTGCGCGGAGGGCGGCGTGCTCGGCATGCTCCCGGCCACCATCGGCTCGGTCATGGTCACCGAGCGCTCAAACTCATCACGGCATCGGCCGCCCGCTGGTGGGTCGCGTGCTCATCCACGACGCCCTCGCCCAGACCTGGCGCGAGCTGTCCGTCCTGCCGGACCCCGACCGCCCACCGATCACAGATCTCTCACAGGTCGCCGTGGCCTGCGGCCTCCCCACCGCCGACGACGCCGCTCCCGCCTCCCACGAAACCCTCACCGCTTCCGAGTTGGCCGGGTTACTGACCTCTCGCTCATTGGGTGAAACGTCCTTCACGCTGATCGACGTGCGCGATGACTGGGAACGGGATCTGGTCTCCATCCCGGGATCCGTACCGGTTCCGTTGCAGGAGATCCTCGTCCGCGGCGTGGCTGCGCTGCCGGATTCGGTGGAGGGCAACGTGGTGCTGCACTGCAAGGCCGGAGTCCGCTCCGCTCAGGCGCTCGGTGCGCTGCGCGGGGACTACGCACTGCGGGAGGACACGGTTAAACATCTGGACGGCGGTGTTCTCGCGTGGGTCGATCAAGTGGACCCGTCGCTGCCGCGCTACTGAAGTGCTTTGAAGTCTCATGTGATTCACATGCCAATTTCCGGTACGGAATCTGCACTCTCATCCCCTGAGAGTGCAGGGCCGCGTTTCCCCCACACGGGGTGCCTCGAGCCCCTGCTTTCAGATACGCGTGTCACCATTAAAGTGACGGCTGCGCCACCCGGGCCGGCCGTATTACTGAGGAGAGATCGTGCCCAACACTGAAGTTGCTGCCCCTCGCGTCTACGTGGTCACCGGAGCTGGATCCGGCATCGGTCAGGCCGCCGCCGCTCAACTCATCGACCAAGGTCACCGGGTCATCGGCGTTGACCTCAAGAACACGGAGGTGGTCGCGGACCTCTCCACCGAAGAGGGCCTCGCCGGGATGGTCGAAGAGGTCTCCCAGCTGACCTCCGTGGTGGACGGAGTGGTCGCCAACGCGGGAACATCTTTGCAGGCTCCCTTGGACGTGGCCATCAACTACTTCGGTGCGGTGGGCACGGTCGAAGGGCTGCTTCCCCTTCTGAACAACTCCGACGCCCCTCGCGTGTGCATCACTGCGAGCGCCGCATCACTGCACCCCGCCAACGATGAACTCCTCGAGGCGATGCTCAATGGCGACCGGGCAACCGCCGCCGCCATTGGTGAGCAGTTGGTGGCCGCCGGTGGAATGGCCGGTTACCTCAACTACTCGTCCTCCAAGCAGGCCGTGGCTCGCTGGGTGCGCCGCAACGCCACCACCGAACGGTTTGCCGGCGCAGGAATCTCACTCAACGCCGTGGCTCCCGGTGTGGTCATCACTCCCATGACCGAGCAGCTTTTCGCGACCGAAGAGGGCCGCCAGCAGATGGAACAGGGCATGCCCTCTCCGCTGAACGGCCCCGCCCGTGCCGAGGACATTGCGTCGGCCATTTGCTTCCTGACGTCCACCGCAGCGGGCAAGGTCACCGGCCAGGTGTTGTTCGTGGATTCCGGTTACGACGCCCTGACCCGAGGCGACACCTCCTGGTGACCCGGTCGGTGCTCCAGCCGACCCAATCAGCCCAGCAGGATCACATCCAGGGTGCGTGGTCCGTGGACGCCCTCCACTCGTTCCAGCTCGATGTCCGAGGTCGCTGACGGCCCGGAAATCATGGTGGTCGGAGCGGTGGGCTCCACGCGGGCCATGGCCTCCGGGATCAGTTCCACGATCGAGTCCAACGGGACAATGCAGATGTGGTGATCCGGGACCAGCGTGATCGCGCGGCGCCCCTCGTCCTCGCGACCGGACAGGAAAATGGTCCCCGTCTGCGCACACGACACAGTCGAAGACGTCACCACCGCATCCACCTGGTTGAGCTCGCGCACGCCCAGGCAGAAGCCTTCCGATCATCGTTGGGATCAACGATCGCTCGGCGGGCAGCGGTGTCTTCGGGCAGGAATGCGGTATCGAAGCCGGCGGGGATCACGTAACGTGCCGACGCGCCGAGCTGCGTCGCGATCCGCTCGGCCACGGTTTCCGCCGACTCACGGAACACATTGGCCTTGTAGTCGATCAGTCGATCTTCGAGCATCTCCACGATCTCGTCGCGGGACAGCTCCGACGTCTTCCGATAGTCCCGCGGAGTCTCCGGAACGGCGGGCTCATCGGCCAGGGCTCCGCGGATGCGGGCCAGGATTTCGGTTTTGGCGTCCGCGCTCATCGCTGCGCTCCGTCCTGGTCGTTGGTGCCGATGGTGGACTGATCCGGTTCGGTCGCGGGCTGGTTCGGGCATCTTCGACTGCGGAGGAAGCGACGACGCCGTCCTCCCGCAGTCGCTGCTCGGTCTCACCCTCGTGCTTCTTCCACCAGTTGCGGAAGGACTGCTTGGGCGGTTCGGGGATGTCTCGCTGCTGCGTCCAACCGCCGACCATGCCGGGCAGCCAGCCGATGGCGTGATCGCGTCCGGCCACCACACGGCCCAGCGGCAGACCCTTTTCAGCCAGAGACATGCGCTTACCCGAGGACATCACGAAGGAAGCGCCCTTCATCATGGCGTCCATCTGAGTCGGGACCTTCTTAGCCGGCGCGGACTTGGAGATTTTCCGCCCGGCGGAGCGCACGGACGCCGCAACATCACTCGCGGCGTCACGCACGGCAGCCCCGCGAATACGCGTGCCCGGATCGGTCCGCTCGGAATCCGCATCACCCGTGAGCGCCTTCTCGGCACGCCAGTTGTCCGCGGCGTTCACGGCGGGATCGTGCGAAACGGGAGCCGGAGCGGCGTCGTCCTGGGTGCGTTCGCCGTGCTGGGTGCGAATGTCCTCGTCGCGCAGGTGCACCAGGATGTCCGGAATATTGATCTTGACCGGGCACACCTGGTAACAAGCGCCGCACAGCGAGGACGCATACGGCAGGGAGGCGTTCTCCTCGGAGGTGATGCTCGTGAGCTGCGGCGACAGGATTGCGCCAATGGGCCCGGGGTATGTGGAGCCGTACGCGTGACCGCCGGCGTGCTCGTAGACCGGGCACACGTTGAGGCATGCTGAGCAGCGGATGCAGTGCAGCGCCGAACGGCCGTCCGGATCGGACAACACCGCGGAGCGGCCGTTGTCGAGCAGCACCACGTGGAAGTTCTGCGGCCCGTCGCCCGGGGTGACACCCGTCCACAGCGAAGTGTAGGGGTTCATCCGCTCGCCCGTGGAGGACCGCGGGAGCAGCTGGAAGAAGACCTCGAGGTCCTCGTACGAAGGCAGCAGCTTCTCGATTCCCATGACCGTGATCAGGGTGTCCGGGAGCGTGAGGCACATGCGACCGTTGCCCTCGGACTCGACCACGGACAGCGTGCCGGTATCGGCGATACCAAAGTTCGCGCCACTGATCGCCACGCGGGTGGTCAGGAATTTCTCTCGCAGGTGCTGACGCGCGGCCTCGGCCAGCACGCGCGGTTCGCTCGTGAGCTCGTCCGTGG
The DNA here is from genome assembly GCF_000286355.1 of Kocuria atrinae C3-8. GTDB lineage: Bacteria > Actinomycetota > Actinomycetes > Actinomycetales > Micrococcaceae > Kocuria > Kocuria atrinae_A. Next base: position 4,333 of record NZ_AJXN01000110.1, read on the forward strand.
TTTCGGGCATTTCGCGGCGGAAGATCTCGCGGATCTCCTCGCGGTTCTTGTGGATCGCGGGAACCAGGATGTGCGAGGGCTTGTCGTGGCCCAGCTGCACGATCAACTCCGCGAGGTCGGTTTCGGTCGCAGTGATGCCATGTTCCTCGAGGTGCGCATCCAGGCCGATTTCCTGCGTGGCCATCGACTTGACCTTGATGACGTCCGAGGTGCCGGTCGCCTGCACCAGCTCGGTCACGATCCGGTTGGCCTCGTCCGCGTCACGCGCCCAATGGACCACTCCGCCGCGCGCGATCACGTTCTGCTCGAACGCCTCGAGCAGTTCGGGCAGGTTCGCCATCACGCGTTCCTTGATGGCCGAACCGGCATCGCGCAGCTGCTGCCAGTCCGGGACCTCGCCCACCACATTGGCGCGCTTGCCGCGGATGGTGTGCGTCGCGTGCCGGATGTTGGCCCGCATCTGATCGTTCTTGAGTTCTTCCTTGGCGGCCTTAGGGAACGCCACCTTCGCGTGCAGATTGCCCTGCCGTGCACGGGCCGCACCGCGGGCATGCCCAGATTGGTGATGCTCATCGGTTTCCTCCAGCGTTCGACGCCGCTCGCGCACCTCGCGCGGGAATGGACAGTTCAACGGGCCCCTCCACCACGAGGGGGTTCTCCTTGGTGGAGGCCAGAATCTCCACGAAGTGCACGGTACGCACGGTCGCTTTGCGCTTGGACGCGGCACCGCCCAAGTGCATCAGGCACGAAGCGTCCCCGCCGGTGCACAACGAGGCACCCGTGGCCTCGACATTGCGCAGCTTGGCCTCGGCCATGGCACCGGAGACATCCGGGTTCTTGAAGGAGAAGGTGCCACCGAATCCGCAACATTCCTCGGCATCCGGTAGCTCGCGGTAGTCGATGCCACCCACGGACTTCACCAGGTCCTTCTGCCGGTCCCCCAGGTCCAGCAGGCGCATGCCGTGGCACGAGGGGTGGTAGGTCACCGTCTCCGGGAACCACGAACCGAGCTGCTCAGCGGCGTCAGTCACACCCAGCACGTCGATCAACAGTTCGGACAGCTCATAGGTGTTGGCGGCAACGTCTGCGGCCTGCTCGGCCAGCAGGTCGTCACCGCACTTGCGGGCAACCATCGGCTGTTGGTGCCCCAGCGAGGCGACGCACGAACCGGAAGGCGCCACGGCTACGTCGTACTCGACCTCGGTGAAGGCTTTGACGTGATTGCGGATGACCGGCATCGCGTCGTCGAAGTAGCCGCTGTTGACGTGCATCTGGGAGCAGCAACCTTGCCCCTGCGGGAACACCACTTGGTGGCCGAGCCGCTCCAGAACGCGCACGGTGGCCAGCGCCACCTTGGGATACATAGCGTCCACGATGCACGTGGCGAACAGTGCGATTCTCACAACGTTGATCTCCGATACCTCTGGCTCCTGTGGTCTGACCATGCTAGGTGAGTGAACACGATCACACAAGCAAGCTTTCCCTGTGGATCACAAGAAGAGGCTTGGAAAGTGACTGTTCAGTGTGACGAGCATCATGTATGCTTCGTGGTCTGACCATTGTGGTCCGACCATACGAACGGACCCACCGGAGCGCACAGGAGACAGCGTGACCACATTTACCGCCATGACCGACGCCGTGGGTGGCAGTGTCGGACTTTCAGCCTGGTGGGCTGCATCCCCCTGCTCACGTTCTTCGTGATGCTGCTGGCCTTCAAGACCAGCGCCCACGTTGCCGGCCTCACCGCACTGGGCGCCGCGCTGCTCGTGGCGATCTTCGGCTTCAACATGCCTGCGCAGCTGGCCGCGCTGAGCGCTACGCAGGGTGCCGTCTACGGCCTGTTCCCCATCGTGTGGATCGTGGTCATGGCGCTGTGGTTCTACCAGGTCACGGTGCTGTCCGGGCGCTTCGAGGACCTGCGCACCATCTTCGACACCATCGGCGGCGGAGACCTGCGCATCCAGGCCATGCTGATCGCGTTCTGCTTCGGCGGTCTATTGGAAGCCCTTGCCGGCTTCGGCGCACCGGTGGCGATTACCGCAACCATGATCCTGGCGCTGGGTCTCAAGCCGCTGAAGACCGCAACCGTGGTGCTGATCGCCAACACCGCGCCCGTGGCCTTCGGCGCGATCGCCATCCCGATCACCACCGCCGGCGTGCTCACCGGCCTGGATCCGGCACACATCGGTGCCGTGGTCGGTCACCAGGCACCGTTCTTCGCGTTCGTGGTCCCGTTCTTCCTGCTCATGATTGTCGACGGCGTTCGGGGCCTCAAGCAGGCCTGGCCCGCCGCGCTGGCCGTGGGCGGCACGTTCGCAATTGCCCAGTGGTGGTGCGCCACGCACTTCTCGTACGAACTCACGGACGTCGTGGCCTCGCTGGCCGGCTTGGCCGCCGCCGTGATCCTGATGCGTTTCTGGAAGCCCAAGGGCACTGAGGAGGTCCGTGCAGATCTGGGCATTGATCGCCCCCAGAGTGTAGAGGGCCTGACCCCTGTGCGCGCATGGATGGCCGTGCTGCCCTACATCCTGGTGGTCGTGGTCTTCGGTATCGCCAAGCTGTGGACCTGGGGCATCAACATTCCCCAGGCGTTGGCCGCCACCGACATCAAGATTCCCTGGCCGGGCCTGCACGGGCACCTGCTGAACGCCGCGGGTGAACCGATTTCCGGTTCCGTCTACAACTTCCAGTGGCTCTCCAGCCCCGGCACGCTGCTGTTGATCTCCGGCCTGTTGGTCGCCATCATCTACTCGGTGTTCAACCACCACGGCCGTTTCAAGCTCACCGTGGGCAACGCGATTGCGGAAATCGGTCGCAGCGCGTGGAAGATGCGCTTCTCCGCTTTGACCATTGCCTCGGTGCTGGCCCTGGCCTACGTGATGAACTTCTCCGGCCAGACCATCTCCATCGGCACGTTCGTGGCCGGCCTGGGTGCGGCGTTCGCGTTCTTCTCCCCCGTGCTCGGTTGGGTGGGTACCGCCGTGACCGGTTCGGACACCTCCGCCAACGCGCTGTTCGCCAACCTGCAGAAGACCGCGGCCCTGGAATCCGGGCTGGATCCCTACCTGATGACCGCCGCCAACACCTCCGGTGGCGTGGTGGGCAAGATGATCTCGCCGCAGTCACTCGCCATTGCCGCGACCGCCGTGAGCATGCAGGGTCAGGAGTCCAAGATCTTCCGTTCGGTGATCCCGTGGTCCATCGGCATGCTGATCGTGCTGTGCGCCTGGTGTTCTTGCAGTCCAACGTGCTCGCTTGGATGCTTCCCGCCGCATAGACTTGGCGATGCATAAACCGCCCGCTACTCGTGCATCACGGGTGGCGGGCGGTTTTCTTTCAACGACCGCAGGAGGACCGCATGGTTGCCACCCCCGCCTACACGGTGGTGTTGAACTGGCTCGAGGAGCAGCTGCGCCACGGGAAGATCCGCGTGGGTGACAAACTGCCGGCCGAACGGGCGCTCGCCGAGCACTTCAGCATTTCCCGCGCCTCGGTGCGGGAGGCCATTCGGATCCTCGATGCCATGGGGCTGGTTCGCTCAGCCACGGGTTCCGGCCCGCAAGCGGGAGCCACCGTGGTCTCCGAGCCCTCGGCCGCCCTGGGGTGGGCGCTGCGCATGCACATCGCGACCAGGGCGCTGCCGGTCAAGGACGTGGTGACCACGCGCTTGATGCTGGAGACGCAGGCGGCGTGGGATGCGGCGTCGGGAGAGAATGCCGACCTCTCGAATCGTGACGACATCCTGAACCAAGCGCGAGAGCTACTCGACCGGATGGACGATCCCGAGATTTCCAACGAGGAATTCCATACGTTGGACGCTCAGTTCCACCTGCTCCTGACGTCTTTGGCCGGCAACGTGGTGCTGGAGACCATCATGGTGTCGTTGCGCGAGGCCACCATCGGCTACGTCCAGGAAACGGTGGCCACCCTCGAAGACTGGCCGAGCATCCGTACCAGGTTGCAGACTCAGCACCGCGAGATCCTTGCCGCAGTAACCGCTCGCGACGGCAAGCAGGCGACCCGCATGCTGCGCGATCACATCAACTGGTTCTACAGTCTGGTACCCCGCACGGAGAAGTAACCGCGGGGTTCTAGGCCACCGTGGACAACGGAAAAAAGTGCGGCCCCTCCTGGTCGAGAGGGGCCGCACTTTCACTTCTCATGGTGCTGACGCGACGGGAGTCTCGGAGCGTCACGCAAGGTGATCCAAGTCTTCCGGAGCTCTAACCGGGGAGGGCCATACAAGACCCCCGCCGCGAGTTCAGCGTGACCCAAGCTTTCGTGCCGCGGCGCCGTACACTCACCGCATCCACTCAAGGTCCTGAGCCGGTGAACACTTCCTTCGTCGTGTTCATGTATTACTTTGCCGCACTGCACCGCCGGGGGAACATGGCCAAATGGCCAGAGTTGTGGCCCCTAACCTGTTAAAAGCCTGTGAGTGAGTTCACTGGGTCAGATCTTCGGTCAATTCGGGCTGCACCAGACCGCTCTGAATGCCTGCGATCAGCACCTGGACACGGTCCCGAGCGCCCAGCTTGTCGCACAGTTGAGAGACGTACGCCTTGACGCTGCCGTGGGAGACCTTCATCTGTTCGGCGATCTCGTTGTTGTTGAGCCTTTGGCGATCCAGCGCAGTGTTTCCAACTCACGGGTGGTCAGATCCGGGACGAAGGATTGCTGACTGGTCGGCACGGGTGACTCCTCAGCCGGTGCGCTGGACACCTCGCTACGACTTCTGCGCACCGAAGGAACCGGCACATCACCCAGCACATTATTTGCCAGCGAATTCGCCACGGACTGTGACAGTGTCATTTCATCTTCACGCACCTGGAGCACCGCAGAAACAATTTCTTCGTGGCGTGCGTCTTTGACGAGATATCCGGAGGCACCCGCTCGCAGGGCGGGCACGACATACTCCAAAGTAGAAAAGGTCGTGAGTGCCAGAACTTTGGAGCGCGGAGCTTGCTGAACGATCTGAGCGGTGGCCTCGATCCCGTCCATTCCGGGCATTCTGATGTCCATGAGCACCACATCAGGGTCCAGCTCCAGGCACCTCTGAACGGCCTCGGCTCCTTCGGACGCTTCACCCAAAACTTCGAAACCGGGTTCGGCATCAAATAAATTCCGTAGCGCGTCGCGCATGAGTGGATGGTCATCTACCAGAATTAGGGTGCACAAACTCATAGTCTGATCATAAACTGATCGCATGAACTCTCCTCATGCCATTTCCCGCATCCATACTGACCAAACCGACTCTTTATCGAGTTTCAAGCGAGCCCTCGCTGCAACACTGATCACGTGCTCCATCGTGTTCACGGTGGGCGGTCCTGCCTTGAGCGCTCAGCAGGGTCCTGCAGAGAAGGGACCCAGCGCCGTAGTGTGCCGCTACTTCCCCCAGCTCTGCGGCGGGTGGTAATCGCCGCTCCGGCCGGATCCACCTCAGTGCGGGAGGGTTTCAACCGCACCAGTCCACTCCCGGTCTGGCTTCGTGTCACGCTGGTGCTCTTTGCTGCCATCGCGCTCTTCGACGATCTTCGGGCGCTGGAGCCCGAGGATCACGCCGCTACGACCACGGTCCTCGTAGCCGTTCAAATGATTCTGAGCTACGGTTCGTTGGCCCTGGTGGCTTGGCGGCCAGGTATTGCGAGCGCGCTCCTCCTGGTCCCACTCGTCCTCGCGCTGTTCACCCACAGTTACGCATTCACACTCATTTGCGCGGTGATCATCACCATTGCGACTGTGAGCATGCTGCCGCGCACGTTGACTCTCCTCTACAGCGTGGTCCTCGCGACGTGGACCATTACGGCCGTGGTGGTGGAGAGCACCACGGACGCCTTGTGGCTCATGGGAACACCCCTTGTCATCGGCGTGGTGATCGGGGTGGCACTGCGATTCTTCGTGATTCAGCACCGGGAGAACAAGGCTCGGCTGAGGAGTATCGAGGCCGCGCATCAGCAGTTGCGTGAACAAGAACGATTGGAGCTCGCGCGAGACCTGCACGACGTGGTGGCCCACGAACTCACCTTGGTTACCATGCAGGCTGCGGGAGCCCACCGCCAGAACGATCCTGCGGTGCTGCACGAGACCATTTCCACCATGGAGAACGCTGCCCGCTCCGGCCTCCAAGAACTCCGTACGTTGCTTCACATCTTGCGTGAATCCCCGGGCGCCGCGAGTCGCAATGACAGCTCGTCAGGGTTGACCACCGGCTCCCTCGAGAACCTTCTCGACTCTCTCAGCGCAAGCCTTACGACATCCGGTTTCTCCGTCACCGTGAAGACCGTGGATGGCTTCGACAAGCTACCCACCTCCGTTCGAGGCACTGCGGCGCGCATCCTCCAGGAGGCCTCCACCAACATCATCAAGTACGCCCCGGCCGGTTCGGAGTGCTTGTTGTCCCTCACCACGGATTCCAATTCGGTCATGATCCGCACCGAGAACGAGCTACAGCACTCTTACCGACCCAGCTACGGGGAATACCCGATGACGTCCGGTTACGGCCTGCACGGCATCCAGGAGCGTGTGGCGCTGCTCAACGGCGAGGTCACTTACGGCGCCCAAGACGGCCGCTGGGTCCTGGATGTGCGGATACCGTTCACCGATGCCTGAGCCGTCGGCACCTCTCACGGGAGAAGCCGCCGCACGGGCGGTCCGCGGCGTGGTGCTCGCCGTTCCCCCCGGAGCGGTGCTGTCCTACGGTGATGTAGCGGAACTTGCGGGACTGAGTTCCCCCAGGCTCGCCGCCCGCATCATGTCCCGTGGCCTGGCCGGGGACGACGTCGCCTGGTGGCGAATCGTGCGCGCGGACGGCTCTCTGCCGGATCACCTGCAGATCGCCGCCCGTGAGCACTATCTGGCCGAGGGGACACCCCTCAAGGAGACCGACGCTCACCTGGTGCAGGTCGCCATGCGAACGGCGCGCTGGGACGACCCCCCGGAAGTTTTCCCGAGCCCTGCGGATTGAGCTCCCATAACTCCGCACATCCGTGGGCGGGTGACTCAGTCCTTCGCGGGATTGCCGGGTGAAACTCAGTACTCCGTGGGGCCGGCGACCTCGTAGAACGGTCCCTTGGGATCGAAGGCGCGTCCGGTGAGACGTTCGTAGGCTTCCACGTAGCGTGCACGGGTCTTCTCGACCACGTCTTCCGGAAGTTCCGGGACCGGTCCGTTGCCGTCCCAACCGGACTCTTCGGAGCGCAACCAGTCGCGCACGTACTGCTTGTCGAACGAGGGCTGCGCCTGTCCCGGTTTGTAGGTCTCCGCGTCCCAGAAGCGGGACGAGTCCGGGGTCAGAACCTCGTCGCCCAGGGTGATGGCACCGCGGTAGGAATCCAGTCCGAACTCCATCTTGGTGTCGGCCACGATGATCCCGCGTTCACGGGCGATCTCCTCGGCCTCGAGGTAGATGTTCAGCGAAAGCTCACGCAGCCGGTCGGCCACGGCGTTGCCGACCACCGCGGCCATCTCCTGGAAGGTGATGGGTTCGTCGTGTTCGCCCAGTTCCGCTTTGCCCGTGGGCGTGAAGATGGGGCTTTCCAGCCGATCACCGTCTTCCAAGCCTTCCGGCAGTTCCACCCCGCAGACGGAGCCAGACGCCTTGTAGTCCTTGAGGCCCGAGCCGGTCAGATAACCGCGCACGATGTTCTCGACCGGGAACATGGACAGGTTTTTGCAGATCACCGCGCGGCCACGCACGGACTCGTGCACGTCGGTCGTGAGGATGTGGTTGGGGATCCCCGTGAGTTGTTCGAACCACCACAGGGACAACTGGTTCAGGATGATGCCTTTATCCGGGATCTCGGTGGGCAGCACCTGGTCGAACGCGGAAATCCGATCGCTCGCGAGCACCAGCACAGAACCGGCGCGGTATTCGGCGTTGTCGTTGATGGCCACGCCGGTGGCCCGCAATCGGGATTCGTCCGGAATGTAGAGTTCGCGGACCTTTCCCGAATACGCGTGCTTCCACCCGGGGATCTCGGGCGGTGCGGGGTGCTCACTCATGCTTGCTCCTCAGCTGTGGTCGGGAGGGTGATGCGCCCCTCGGCGGCAGCGAGCGCGATGTCACTGCGGTAGTGCGCGCCGGGGAGGGAGATCAGTTCCATTCCCCGATATCCGCGCTCGCGTGCTTCATGGAGATCTGTTCCGTGGGACACCACGGCCAGCACGCGGCCACCGGCGGAAACGATGTCCCCCGCGTCATTCTTTGCGGTGCCGGCGTGGATCACGTGGGTCTCGTCCACGGATTCCACTTGGTCCAGGCCACTGATGACATCGCCCTTGCGCGGGGCACCGGGGTAGTTCTGGGCCGCGAGCACCACCGTCACGGAGGCGCCGGACTTCCACTGCAGGGTGCGGTCCTCGGACAGGCGACCCCTGGCGGCGTCGAGCATGAGCTCACCGAGCGGTGACTCGAGCATCGCCAGAACGGACTGGGTCTCCGGGTCGCCGAAGCGAGCGTTGAATTCGATGACCTGCACGCCCCGTTGGGTGACCGCAAGACCGCAGTAGAGCACGCCCACGAAGGGTGTGCCGCGGCGTCGTAATTCGTCGACCACGGGCCGAGCCACACGCTCGATGACCTGCTCCGTGAAGCCCTCGGGCAACCACTCGAGAGGCGTATATGCGCCCATGCCACCGGTATTGGGGCCCTGGTCGTTGTCGCGCACGCGCTTGAAGTCCTGCGCGGGGATCAACGGCACCACGCGCTCACCGTCGGTGATCACGAACAGCGAGACCTCGGGGCCCTCCAGGAACTCTTCGATCACCACGGAGCCGCCGGCCTCGATGCACTCGCGGGCGTGGGCTTCCGCACGGTCACGCTCGTTGGTGACCACCACGCCCTTGCCCGCGGCCAGGCCGTCGTCCTTGACCACGTGCGGCGCGCCGAACTCGGCGAGCGCCTCACGCACCTCCGCCATGTCCGAGGTGGCCACGGCGCGAGCGGTGGGCACGTTGGCTGCGGCCATGATCTCCTTGGCGAACGCTTGGAGCCCTCGATGTGCGCAGCGTCCTTGGAGGGGCCGAACACCGGGAACCCGGCTTCACGCAGGGCATCGCCCACGCCCGCCACCAGCGGCGCTTCCGGGCCCACGACCACGAGGTCCGCGTGCAGCTGGCGAGCCAGCTCGGTAACCGCTTCAGGGTCCTGAGCGTTCACGGCGTGCACCGGGACGTCCTGGGCGATCCCGGCGTTACCGGGCGCAGCGTGGACTTCGCTGACCTTGGGATCTGCCAGCAGAGACTTGATGATCGCGTGTTCTCGGCCGCCTGGGCCCACTACCAAAACCTTCACGTGCTCAGCGTATCGGCACCGGGTCCACCTACTCCAACGTTTCGCATGATCGCGCTGACATACTGGGCTGTATGCACACATTCAGTTCTGAACAGGCCGTCGATCTCGCCGAAGTGGAGCGCAGCGGATTCGTGGAATCCCGGCATCGCGGCTCCGCCGTGGTGTTGGCACCCGATGGCTCCGTGGCCTTGTCCCTGGGCGCCCCGGACGAACTGATCTTCCCCCGCTCCACCCTCAAGCCGTTCCAGGCCATCGCGTCCATGAAGGCCGGCGCGCCGCTGCGCGGGGATCAGGTGGCCATCGCCGCCGCCTCTCACACCGGCACGTTCGATCACCTGGACGCCGTGAGCTCCATCCTCAAGGCCGCAGGCCTGACCCCAGACTCCCTGCAGTGCCCGCAGGACTGGCCGCAGGACGAGGACACCCGTGCGTGGCTGATTCGCACCGAGCGCGGCAAGAACCGCATGTGCATGAACTGCTCGGGCAAGCACGCGGCCTTCTTGTGGGCTTGCGTGGTCAACGAATGGCCCCTGGACACCTACTTGGATCCACAGCACCCGTTGCAGAAGCTCGTGGTCGAGACCATCGAGGACTTCTCCGGTGAAAAGGTGCAGCACGTGGGCATCGACGGCTGCGGTGCGCCGCTCACCGCACTCACCCTCACCGGACTGGCGCGCATGTATTCCACGTTGGGGCGCGCCGCTCGCAATATCCAGGCGGACGCCCGCGCGGCCACGGTCGCGACCTCCATGCTCGACTACCCCGAATACGTTCAGGGCCCCGGCCGCTCCAACACCGTAATCATGGAGGAGTTGGATGTGATCACCAAGCTCGGCGCAGAAGGCGTCCTGGGTCTGGGCACGCGCGGCGGTTGGTCCGTGGCCATCAAGATGCTCGACGGTTCCTCCCGCGCCAACGCGCTGGTGGGCCTCACGCTCCTGGCCCAGGTGGGCGCGATTTCTTCCGACGACGCCGCCCGCGTCCTCGACAAGGTCCTGCGCCCCATTACCGGGGCCGGCAAACCCGTGGGCGCCATCAAGCTCGCGCGTCCCGTTCTGGACCTGCTCGACTGATCAGTGGTCCCCCATTGATCCGCTCCGACCAAATCGCAACGAATTCTGGAGGAACCGCACCGTGAGCGTGCGTCGCAAGATCAATCCCGCGGACGGAACTCTGGCACTGGCCCAGTGGCGCCAGGATCCCGAATCCACCCCGCGCAAGACCACGGCCTTGGCCGTGCGGTACTGCCTGGAGGAACTGGCCACCCGTGCGGAGGGAAATTCCGTGGAGGTGCGTGTACCGCCCTTCGGCGTGACCCAGTGCGTGGCCGGGCCTCGTCACACGCGCGGGACTCCCCCGAATGTGGTGGAGACAGATGCAGCCACCTGGCTCCGTCTTGCGACCGGACAACTCGAATGGGCGAGTGCCGTGGCGAACGGGGCCGTGGCGGCGTCGGGAACCAGGACCGACCTCTCCGACTGGTTACCGCTGTTCGACTGAACCGGTTGTCAGCAAACCCCCCCCGGCCCGCACCGACTCCCGTGTACGTGGGGCGCGGTATCCCGCGATAGCCTGGAACCCATGAGTTCCGTGCCCAACAACACCCCCGAGCCCGCTTCCCACGAGCCTTCGCGTGAGGAACGGATGACCATCCGCCGTGCGCCCAATCTGCTCGCATTCCTCATCACCGGTGCGATTCTGGGTGCCGTGGCAGGCGTTCTGTTCGGTCTACTGGGTCCCGAGTCGCAGTCCTACACCCGCGGTTCCATCATGGGATTCTTCCTGGTCATCGGACTGGTGATCGGCGCCGGTCTGGGCTCGGTGATCTCCTTGATCATCGACAAGATTTCGCTCAAGCGCAGCCGCGATGTCACCGCACAGGTTGATGACGTACACGACAGTGGTGACCGCCCCGGATCATGAGACACTGCTCTTGTGGTTCGATCCGATGGAAAACTCACTCATGACATCTTCCCCGGCGAAAAAGGCCCCCAGGACGCGTGCGGCGTTTTCGGTGTGTGGGCCCCCGGCGAGGACGTAGCCAAACTCGCATACTACGGTCTGTACGCGCTGCAGCACCGCGGACAGGAGTCCGCGGGCATTGCCACGTCCAGTGGCGAGCGCATTTCGGTTTACAAAGACATGGGCTTGGTGTCCCAGGTCTTCGACGAGACCGTCCTGAACACCCTCCAAGGGCACGTGGCCGTGGGTCACTGCCGCTACTCCACCACCGGTGGTTCCCACTGGGCCAACGCACAGCCCACCCTGGGCGCCACCCCGCACGGGACCGTAGCGCTGGCGCACAACGGCAACCTGACCAACTCTGCTGAGCTCTACGACCAGCTCATCGACAAATCCGGTTTCCCGTCCCGCGGTGAGATGGCCCAGGGCAACACCACGGACACCGCGCTGATCACGGCATTGCTGGCCGAGCATCCTCACGAGTCACTCGAGGACGCCGCCATGCATCTGCTGCCCAAGCTCACCGGCTCCTTCTGCCTGTCCTTCATGGACGAAACCACACTGTACGCCGCTCGCGACCCCCAGGGCATCCGCCCACTCGTGCTGGGTCGCTTGGAGCGCGGCTGGGTGGTCGCATCCGAAACCGCCGCCCTGGACATCGTCGGTGCCTCGCTGGTTCGCGAAATCGAGCCCGGCGAGTTCATTGCCGTGGACGAGAACGGCCTGCGCACCCGTCAGTTCGCCGAGCCCAAGCGCGCCGGTTGCGTGTTCGAGTACGTGTACCTGGCCCGCCCGGACACCACCATCAACGGCCGCTCGGTGTATGAATCCCGCGTGGAGATGGGCCGCCAGTTGGCTCGCGAGCACGCGGTCGAGGCCGATCTGGTCATGCCCACCCCCGAATCTGGCACCCCGGCGGCCATTGGTTACGCGGAAGCTTCCGGTATTCCGTTCGGGCACGGACTGGTCAAGAACTCCTACGTGGGACGCACCTTTATCCAGCCCTCGGACACCATTCGTCAGCTGGGCATCCGGCTCAAGCTCAATCCGCTGCGTTCAATCGTCGCCGGCAAGAAGCTCATTGTGGTGGACGATTCGATCGTGCGCGGCAACACCCAGCGCGCCTGGTGCGCATGCTCCGTGAGGCCGGTGCTGCCGAGATCCATATCCGAATCTCGTCCCCGCCCATCAAGTGGCCGTGCTTCTACGGCATCGATTTCGCCTCTCGTGCGGAATTGATTGCCAATGGTCTGGCCGTAGAAGACATCCGCGCCTCACTGGGTGCCGATTCCCTGGGGTACATCTCCCAGGAGGGCATGGTGGAAGCAACCAAGCAGCCGCGGGAGATCTTGTGCACCGCGTGCTTCTCGGGTACCTACCCCACCCCCTTGCCCGAAGCCGACAAGCTCGGCAAGGCTGTGCTTGAGGCACCGGGCAGCACGGTGCCGTCCTCCAAGGACACCACGACCATCGAGACCGAACCCCAAACCCCTGCCACCCAGGAGAACAGCGCATGAGCAACATCCAAGACGGCGCCAGCGCCCAGTCCGTGACCTACGCGAGCGCCGGAGTGGACGTTGAAGCCGGCGATCGCGCCGTGGAACTCATGAAGTCCGCGGTCAAGGCAACGCACTCGACCAACGTGGTCGGTGGCGTGGGCGGGTTCGCCGGACTCTACGACGTCTCGGAGCTCACCAAGTACCGCAAGCCCTACCTGGCGACCTCCACGGACGGTGTAGGCACCAAGGTTGCCATCGCTCAGAGCCTGGACATCCACGACACCATCGGCTGGGACCTGGTCGGCATGGTCGTGGACGACATCGTGGTGGTGGGCGCCAAGCCGCTGTTCATGACCGACTACATCGCGACCGGCAAGGTGGTACCGGAACGCATCGCGGACATCGTGCGTGGCATTGCCGCAGCGTGCGACGCCGCCGAAACCTCCTTGGTCGGTGGCGAGACCGCCGAGCACCCGGGCCTGCTCGCTCCGGACGAGTACGACGTCGCCGGAGCTGCCACCGGCGTGATCGAGGCCGACGAGCTGCTCGGCCCGGACCGCGTGAAGTCCGGCGACGTGATCATCGGCATGGCCTCCTCCGGCATTCACTCCAACGGTTACTCCCTGGTGCGCCGCGTGATCAACGTGGCCGGTTGGCAGTTGGAACGTCAGGTGTCCGAACTCGGCCGCACCCTGGGTGAAGAACTGCTCGAACCCACGCGGGTTTACGCCGCGGACGTCTTGGATCTGGCACGGACCTTCCCCGTCAACGGTGAAGACGGGCAGACTGGCCACGGCGTGCGCGGTTTCTCACACGTGACCGGCGGCGGTTTGGCCGCGAACCTGGCCCGCGTACTACCCGCCGGATTGCAGGCCACCGTGGATCGCTCCACGTGGGAGTTGCCCGCGATCTTCCAGTTGGTCGGCCAGCTGGGCAACGTTCCCCAGGCCGATCTGGAACGCACGCTCAACCTGGGCGTGGGCATGGTGGCAATCGTCGATCCCTCAGTCGCGGACGCTGCGGTGGAGCACCTCAACAAGCGCGGTGTGAACTCCTGGATCATGGGCCAGGTGGGCCCCGTGGAGCCGTCCGCCAAGGACGCCGGACTCGACTGGGTCCAGGGCGCCAAGGGCGTGGACGGCGGCGGCGTGCTCATGACGGGCAAGTACGCCAACTGAGTCATTCCCGGAGCGGGATTAAAAGCGCACAAGGAACCGCCCCAACCACTCGTGGTGTGGGGCGGTTCCTTGTGAACTACAACGTCCTTGGACCCGAAACGTGGTGTTCCACGTTCGCGTGACGCATGCGCTGTACTGACGGTCGTGCGGGCCTCAGTGGGTTTCCGCGTGAACCAGGTCAGTCGTAGTCGGAGTACTTCTCCGCGTAGGCCGAGTAATCATCTTCTTCCTCGTGACGATCCTCGTGGTCTACGGCTCGGGAGGACGGTTTGTTGGACCGCAGCTCGCGCTGCAGCGCCGAGTAGTCGGTTTGCGGGCTGAAGTACTTCATCTCCCGCGCCTGCCGTGTCGCCTTCGCCTTTTGACGGCCGCGCCCCATGGCGTGACCCCCTCTGCGTCTCGTGTCCGATGGGCGGCACTGTTCAACGCACTGCGCACACAGTACGGCCCCGGAGTATCTTGTCAGTTTTTCGTAGGTCCAGGTTACATGCTTTACGCGGGCTTCGCGCACCCGTGACCGCTTGAGGTTCAACCGATCGCTCCCTGGACCCCCAAGAAGGGTATATGACCCGATCGGCATGTGACGAGAAACTCATCCGCCGGGGTTATTCGAACGGTACCCGCTCGTAGCTGAGGACGTCCTCACGTGCGGGCTTCTTCCCCGAGGCCGCACCCGGGGTTTCCGGATTCACGGTGAACCTCATGTAGTTGTCCGCGGCATCATCACCGTCCACGGTGATTCTGTGCAGGTTGGGCACTGGATCTTGCCCGTAAACATCCAGCCAGCTTGATCCCTCGGCCAGCGGGTAATCGTCATTGAATACGTGCGAATCTCCGTTGATGAGGTACACGGGCTTGCTGAAGTCCCGGGACAGCCGCGAGATCTCATCGACCGTCTCCTGGAAGCACTGTGGGTCTCGGCCGTGGGGTCCTCGTAGGAAGGGTCGAACATGTCGGCCTGGGTCATGATCACGACTGCCCGGCGGTGCTTCTGTTCTGCCGCGGCGAAGGCCTCGCGGATGACCTCCAGATTGTTCTCGGTGCGGGCTCGCTCTTCAGCCAGTTGCTCGGCAGTGGGCTCGCTCAAACCGAGGCCCGTCCACGGCAGCAGTCCGTTGTTGGAGCCCTGAACGTTGATGACGCCAAAGCTCAGACCTTTCTGCTCGAAGGTTGAGTTCTCGGGGAATCCCGCGTTCGCCTGCGAATCCAGGTGCATGTTCTTTCCGCCCAGCGTGTGATGGGGCTCGGCGAAGAAGATGTGCCGCAGCACCGACATCCGTTCCAACGGGTTGTACGAGCCGTTGTTCACACGGTGGCAGTCCGTCCAGTCGTTGTCACCGGGTGTAAAGACGAATGGCATCGCGAAACTCTCGAAATGCGAATGGATGGTCTTGAAGTAGTCGGTATCGCAGCGCTGCGATCCCGCTTTGATATCGCCCACGTGGCTACGAAACGCAGCGATTTGTCCTGATTCATCTGGTCGATCTGTGCGGGGAACTCGGCCAATGCGTCCGCGCCGTACGGGGTGTCTCCAATGACCCCGAAGGAATACTGGTTGCCGTTGGCCTTACCGTGCGCCGGTGCGGCATGAGCCGGCGCGACCGCGCCTACCGCGAGCGCCGCGGTGATCATTGCGGTTGAAACTCGAACCGCGAATCGACTGTGTTGTGCCATGTTCGTCCCCCTGAGATGAGTGAGCTGCCCCCGGGGCTCACTTCCCGAGCCCCGGGGGCAGCGTAAGTCCGGCACGCAACGCCCCAGTGAACGCCAGTCGAACAGTAGTGGCGGGCAATATTCGGGGAGAGTCGGCCGGTTCGATCCGACCAGCTGGTCGGTTTATGGCGCGAAGCTGACCCTTTCATGACTGATCGAGCGCCCCGGGGATGTCGTGCCACTCCCAGCAGCTCCCGCGAGCTGCGGACCCACCGTGATCTTCAAGTAGTTGTTGGCCTTGTTGTCACCGTCCACCGTGATGCGGTGCAGATTGGGCTCGGGTTCTTGCCCGTAGACACCCAGCCAACGTGACCCTGCTGCCAAGGGGTCGTCCGAGTTGTACTCGTGTGAATCCCCGTTGATCAGGTACACCGGTTTCCCGAAGTCCCTCGACAACCGCGCAATCTCCGCCACGGTGCTCCGATACCCCTTATGGGTGTTGGCCGTGGGGTTGGGATGACCCGGACCGAACATATCCGCGTGGGTCAGGATGACCACGGCGGGGTGGTTTTCACGTTTGGCCCGGTCGAATGACTCGCGCAGAACTTTGATGTTGTTGGCCGTACGAGCCTCCAACTCCGCGGTCTGTCGCGCATTGGCTGTCTTGTAACCCCAGTCGTACCAGGGAGCCAGACCATTACCCGATCCCGTCACATTGATCACCGCGAAGCTCACGCCGCGGTGGTGGAAAGACGAATTCTCCGGGTAGCCCGCATCCACCTGGGTGGGGATGTAGCGCTTGTCCTGCCCGAGAGTCCGGTTCCGCTGGTCGAAGAACAGGTTACGCAGAACGGTCAGCCTCTCCATGGGGTTGTACCCGCCATTGGTGTCACGGTGGCAGTCCGCCCAATCATTGTCGCCCGGGGTGAACACCACGGGGGCGGCGAACTCGTCGAAGCGATCGCGAATCGACTTGAAGTAGGCCCAGTTGCACCGCTGTGATCCGTTCTTGATATCACCACGT
This sequence comes from Kocuria atrinae C3-8, assembly GCF_000286355.1. Taxonomy (GTDB): domain Bacteria; phylum Actinomycetota; class Actinomycetes; order Actinomycetales; family Micrococcaceae; genus Kocuria; species Kocuria atrinae_A. Next base: position 20,941 of record NZ_AJXN01000110.1, read on the forward strand.
GCGCCACGAACTCCAGCGACGAGTCCCGGTTCATCTCTTGAACCTGCTGCGGGAACTTCTCCGTGAAGGTCGGATTGTTGGGGGTATCCCCCAGTACCGCGAACGAGAAAGAGTCGTCACCGGCATCTGCGGCCGCGGCAGGCATGGCGTTGACGAACATGAACGACGCCGCGGCGAAAGCCAGGGTCGAACGGATCATGGATCGATATTGAATTGTCATGTTGGTTCCCCATCGAACGTGAAATTGCCCACTCCCCCGGGTCAGTTCCAGCCCTTCATGAGCATATTGACCGCACCTACTCGCCGGTTAGCGCCTTTTCGGCGGACATCTTTATGTCTCTGCCGCACTTCAACAAGTCGCTGGCGGGCTCGTAGAACCCTGTAAGGTCTTGGGGTCCGGGCGGTTACATCCGTCGCCTTTCAGTTCAGAACGCAGGTTCCGTTATGAGCTCATCGTCCCGTCCGGCCTCCGGGTCCGACGACTCCACCGCCAGTTACCCCCACGACACTCACCCGGGCCTGGTTCCCGGTGTTTCTGTAGAGGAGCAGCGGGTCCGCTACCGCACCGACAAGATCACCTTTGGTGTGGCCGGTGCCCTGATCGTGGGCTTCGTGGTGTGGGGTGCGGTGTCCACCGAAACCCTGACCCAGGTCGCTTCCGCGGCACTTACCGGAGTGGTCACGTACGGCGGCTGGGTCTTCACGCTGCTGGCTGCCGTGGTGTTGCTGTTCCTGCTCTACGTGGGCTTCTCCCGTTACGGCCGGATCCCGCTCGGTAAGGACGGCGAAGCTCCCGCTTACTCCATGGGTTCCTGGATCGCGATGCTCTTTGCCGCGGGTATGGGTGTGGGCCTGATCTTCTTTGGCGTGTACGAGCCGATCACCTATTACATGACGCCGCCGCCGGGTCGCGCGGAAGCGGAAACGTATCAGGCGATGCACTCGGCCATGGCGCAGACCATCTTCCACTGGGGCCTGCAGGCCTGGGCGATTTACGCCTGGTGGGCGCGGCCGTTGGTTACGCCGCTTACCGCCGCGGCCGTCCGCTGCTGATGTCCGCCATCTTCGGACAGCGTGCCCACCTGACCGTGGGCGGGCGTTTGATCGACACCTTTGCGATCATCGGCATCCTGTTCGCCACCTCCGCTTCCCTGGGGCTGGGCACCCTGCAGATCGGTAGTGGTCTGCAGATCGTCACCGGCTTGGGCGAGGTGGGCAACGGCCTGCTGATCGGCATCATTGCCGTACTGACCTGTGTGTTCTTGATTTCTGCCGTCTCGGGCGTGGCCAAGGGCATTCGTCGCCTGTCCAACTTCAACATGGTCCTGGCGGCCGTCGTCGCGTTCTTCCTGTTCGTGGCCGGACCCACCGTGTTCTTGCTGAACTTCATCCCTTCCGTGGTCGGAACGTACTTCGGCGAGATGTTCCAGATGATCTCAATGTCCGCGTCCTGGGGGCCCGAAGCCGAAGAGTTCATGCGCTACTGGACCCTGTTCTACTGGGCCTGGTGGGTTTCCTGGGCGCCTTCGTAGGTGTCTTCGTGGCACGCATTTCGCGCGGCCGCACCCTGCGCCAGTACGTGACCGTGGTGCTTCTGGCACCCACCCTGATCTGCGTGCTCGCGTTCTCCATTTTCGGCGGCACCGCCATTTGGCTGCAGCGTTCCGGCACGGACATCGCCAGCGCCGCCTCTCCCGAAGAAATGCTCTTCCTGATGCTGGGTGCGCTGCCCCTGAGCCAGATCACGCCCATCGCCATCATCATCCTGTTGTCCGTCTTCTTCATCACGTCCGCGGACTCCGCGACCCTGGTGATGGCGTCCATGTCGCAGCAGGGTAAGCCCCACCCGGACAAGAAGATCACCATCTTTTGGGGCCTCGCGCTGGCCGGTGTTTCCTCGGTGATGCTTCTGGTGGGTGGTTCGGATGCACTGCAGGGTCTCCAGGATCTGGTGACCGTTGCGGCGTTACCGTTCGCACTCATCCTGCTCGCGTTGATCCCCGCATTCCTACGGGATCTGAGCACCGATCCCATGAGCCTGCGCCACCGTTACGCGCGCAAGGCACTGGACAACGCGGTCCGCCAGGGTATGGACCAGCACGGTGACGACTTCGCCATTGAAATCCGTCACGAGAACGGCCCGGCCGCCGCGGGTCACGACGTGGATTCCACCTCGGAGCGCATCAGTGCCTGGTATCAGCGCACTGACGAGGACGATCGCCCGGTGGATTACGACTACCGCGAGGACAAGTACGTGGAGGACGAACCCTCCAAGTAACGTCCTCACGCTGCACAGCGCCGGTGGCCACCCTTTCGAGGACGGTCACCGGCGCTTTCTGCATTCCTCCCCGCCAACGACGCCGCTCGCGCCACCTATCGCGCGAACGCGTTGAGGTACCGGTAGACGTATTCGAACGGGACGCCCGACATCTGGTTCACAGTGCCCACAATGTAGGTCTCGTACGAAGGGCAGTAGAAGGCGAAACTTCCCGTGGATCCCGAGTGACCCACGATGGCCGGGGCTGGGAAAAGTGGCGACAACAACCGCGGGACGGCCAGTCGCATCACTCCGGGACCGTACTGCAGCGGCCCGTACTGTGTCCGCCGCCAATCAGGGTTCGTCAGGTGTTCGCGCGAAAACAGTGCGCCTTCCATGAACGCGCGCAAGAAGACCATGAGATCCGATGCCGATGCCACCACTCCCCCGGAACCGTGCTGGGACGAGAGGTAGCGCGTGAAGGTGACGGGGCGGCGTCGTCGGAAGACCGGGGCCGGGTCGCTCGTGTCTGTGTGGACCAGGCCCGTGCGATGCAGACCAAGGGGCTCCAGGATGAACCCCTTGAGCAACTGGTCGTAGGGCGTGTCCGTGGCCCGTTCGAGAAGCAAGGCCAGCAGGTCGGCGTTGGTATCCGAATAGTGGGCCCTGTGACCCGACCCGGGCGGGAACTTCCCGGGCACACGGCGGTGAAGATCGAGCACGTCGGAAAGCGGGACCTCACGATCCCGCTGCAGGATCTGCTTCTCAATGGACGGCGCCCCGTTGACGCTGGCCGTTTCCAAGTTGGGAAGGCCGGACGTGTGCGTCACGAGATGACGCAGGGTGATCCAAGCGCCGTAGTCGCGGCCCTTGATCGTATGGATCCCGCGCATCGTGTCCGCGCCGACCCACGGTTCAGCTAGCTGGTCGAGCGCAAGAATGCCCCGATCCACGAGCGCGTAGGCGATCGCGTGAACGAAGAGCTTGCTGATGGAAGCGGTGATGAAGCGATCATCGAGGCCCATGCGATGGGTGGTCGCGGTGTGGCGTCGGGAGCCGTCCGCGCTCTCCAGGAGGACTACCGCATGATGCACGGAGTTCCGCGAGCGCAGCACATCGTCCACGCGGGCCAGACTCGAGGTCGCACTCATGGGGTGTCCTTTCTAAGAGCGATAGGAGGCAGCGAGAGCCTCTGCGGATCGACGACCCACCGATATCGGATCTGCGGGATCACCTCGGAGGAACGAGGCCAGAACGCCCGAGTACATGAGTTCCACGGCATCAGCCAATTCCGCGGCTCGATCTCCGGCCAAGGGACGCGACAGGTGAAGCAGGCGTTTTCTCAGTAGTGCCGAGTCCGCATCCAGAACTGTACGAACCGGTTTCGGAGGGTTCGAAATCTCCGAGGCGGTCGCGAGAAACGCGCACCACCGCGCGGAGACCCGCTCGCCATCGCGATACGCGAGGAGGGCGTCGAAGATCGCCAGCAACCGGGACGTGTCGTCGGAGGCCTCGGCAATATGGGCATCCCAGACGGCCTGCCAGTTGGCCAGCCGACCTTCGAGCGCCTCCGCCAGCAGCCCATCCTTGCTACCGAACTGTGCGTAGAGCGTTGCCGCGGAGGTCTCCGCCTCGCGCAAAAGATCGTCCACCGGGGTCGCTTGGACGCCGCGAGTGAACAGCAATCGATCCGCTGCGCGCAGCAGTCGGGTCCGCGCCGGAGCTCTCGTCACCATCATCAGGTCAACTCTAAACCTCGAAAACTAAAACGTACGTTACTGTATCCATGACGGTCGTTTTCAAATGGAGTCCACCGTGCGCCTCATCCTCAGCAGCATGGGACTCATAGCGGCCACGTACGGCTTGGCGCGGTTCGGGTACGGACTGTTTCTTCCACAGTTCCAGGCTGCTTTCGATCTCGACGGAGCCACGGCCGGCATGATTCAGGCGGGCAGTTTCCTGTCTTACTGCCTGGCCGCAACGATTGCGGTTCCGGGCGCCAGATGGCCACGTGCTCTCGTGGTCAGTGCAGGAGCCTCGGCTTCTTTGGGTTCGGCGCTGATCGCGATGGCCCCGAATGCCACAGCATTGGGAATCGGAGTTGTCGTGGCCGGCGCGGGGGCCGGTTTCGCTACCCCGGGTACGGTGGGCCTGATCTCGCGATTGGTTGGCGAGGCCGGCAGAGAACGCGCACAGACGACGGTGAATTCAGGAACGGGCGTGGGTCTTGTCGCCGCCGGCCTATTGTTGGCCGGCACGACCGAGAATTGGCGCACCGGCTGGATCATCATTGCTGTCACGGCCACCCTTGCCACGATCGCCACACTTACCTCGGCTCGCTCCGGAGATCCCAGGCCTGCCCCACGCTCTGGTGAACCGGCGGCCATCGCACGCCCTCGCCCGCGAGACTTTCTTGCCCTGCGACGCGTGGTGGCCATTGCCCTCTGCTCGGGTGCCGGCAGTGCCGCTGTATGGACCTTTGGTCGGACCGCTCTCGACGGCGCTTCACCGGGCTCTTTCCCCGCACAGTCCTATTCGGTCACAGCCTGGATCCTGCTGGGCGCCATGAGTGTTGCCGGTGCACTGGCCGCCAGGCTCGTTCAGCGGTGGTCCCTGACCGTGGCATGGTCCGTCACCAATCTGACCATGCTGCTCGGCACGGTGGGCATCGGTTTACTGCCAGGGCAACCGGTGATCGCCTTTGCCGCCATCTCCTTGTTCGGTGTCGGTTACACCGCCATGACCGGCGTCCTCATCATCTGGGCTATGCGCTTGACTCCTCACACCCCGGCAGCGAGCACGGTTGTCCTGTTCGTGGCGCTCGCCCTTGGACAGGCCATGGGGGCTTGGCTGCTCGGTGCGCTGCAGGACTTCAGTTCCACATCCGTGATGTTCCTGGCAGCCACGGCCATCGGTGCAGTCGCGATCGCGGCGCAACCTCGGTCCGTTCGCTCCCATCGATCCGAACCGGTTCACGCAGCGATGGGTAAGTCCCACTGAACGTCGCGCTCCAGCACACTCGTTTTTCCCACATGCGAAACGCGCCGGTGGTGCCCATGATCGGGCACCACCGGCGCGTTATCGCACCAGTCAGGCTGGGTTCGCACCCCACCTGATCAGCGTGGTTCAGTCCTCGACGATCTCCGCGTCCACGACATCGTCGTCATTGTCGCTGGAAGGCGACCCTGCGGCGTCGTCGTGGGAGGACGTGACCGTCAGACCCTCGGTGGCAACGTCCGGGTTGACGTCCACGACCACCGTGTCGCCGTCCACGATGTTGCCGGAGAGCAAGCCGCGAGCCAGGCGATCGCCGATCTCGCGCTGCACCAGGCGGCGCAAGGGGCGGGCGCCGTAGGCCGGGTCGTAACCGGCCAGGCCCAACCACTCGCTTGCCGCGGGCGTGACGTCCAGGGTCAAGCGACGCGGCTCGAGGCGCTTGGCCAGCTGAGCCACCTGAATGTCCACGATCTTGGCCAGGTCCTCGACCGACAGCGGATCGAACATGATGATGTCGTCCAGGCGGTTCAGGAACTCCGGCTTGAACGAGGCGTTGACCACGTTCATGACCGCTTCTTCCTTCTGCTCGATGTCCAGGTTCGGATCGACCAGGAACTGGCTACCCATGTTGGACGTCAGAATCAGAATCACGTTGCGGAAGTCCACGGTGCGGCCCTGACCGTCAGTCAGGCGACCGTCGTCGAGGACCTGCAGGAGGATGTCGAAGACCTCGGGGTGAGCCTTCTCCACCTCGTCCAGCAGGACCACCGAATACGGACGACGGCGCACGGCCTCGGTCAGCTGGCCGCCCTCGTCGTAACCGACGTAGCCCGGAGGGGCACCGACCAGACGGGAGAGGGAGTGCTTCTCCGAGTACTCGGACATGTCGATGCGGATCAGGGCGCGCTCGTCGTCGAACTGGAAGTCCGCCAGGGACTTGGCCAGCTCGGTCTTACCGACACCCGTGGGGCCCAGGAACAGGAACGAACCAATGGGACGGTCCGGATCGGAGATCCCGGCACGCGAGCGACGGACGGCATCCGCCACGGCGTGTACCGCGGGCTTCTGACCGATCAGGCGCTTACCGAGGATCTCCTCCATGTCGAGGAGCTTCTCGGATTCGCCCTGCAGCATCTTGCCTGCGGGGATACCGGTCCAGGCGGAAATCACCTCGGCAATGTCATCCGCGGTGACCTCTTCCGAGACCATTGTGTCCTCAGCGATGTCACCGGCTTGTTCCTCTTGCGCCTGCGCGGCATCCAAGTCCTTCTGCAGACTCGGGATCTCGCCGTACAGCAGTCGCGAGGCCTCACCCAGGTCACCATTGCGCTGAGCGCGGTCGGCCTGCGAGCGCAGGTCGTCGATCTTGGCCTTGAGGTCACCCACGCGGTTCAGACCGGCTTTCTCGGCCTCCCAACGAGCATTGAGCGCATCCAGTTCGGCCCGCTTGTCCGCCATGTCCTGGCGAAGCGCGGCAAGACGTTCGACGGACGCCGGGTCCGTCTCGTCCTCAAGCGCCAGTTCCTCCATGGTCAAGCGATCCACCTGACGGCGCAGCTGGTCGATCTCCTCCGGAGCGGAGTCGATCTCCATGCGCAACCGCGAAGCGGCCTCGTCCACCAGGTCGATGGCCTTGTCCGGCAGCTGACGGCTGGGGATGTAGCGGTTGGACAGCGTGGCGGCGGCAACCAGTGCCGAGTCAGCGATCTGCACCTTGTGGTGCGCCTCGTAGCGTTCCTTGAGACCACGCAGGATGGCCACGGTGTCCTCCACCGACGGCTCACCCACGTAGACCTGCTGGAAACGACGCTCCAAGGCGGCGTCCTTCTCGATGTTCTGGCGGTACTCGTCCAGAGTGGTGGCACCGATCAGGCGCAGCTCACCGCGGGCCAGCATGGGCTTGAGCATGTTTCCCGCGTCCATGGAACCCTCGGAGGCTCCGGCGCCGACCACGGTGTGGATCTCGTCGATGAAGGTCACGATCTGACCCTCTGACTGCTTGATCTCATCCAGGACGGCCTTGAGCCGCTCCTCGAATTCACCGCGATACTTGGCACCGGCGACCATCGAACCCAGATCCAGCGAGATCAGGGTCTTGTCGCGCAAGGACTCCGGCACGTCACCGGCAACCATGCGCTGAGCCAGGCCCTCAACCACGGCCGTCTTACCGACACCGGGTTCACCAATCAGCACGGGGTTGTTCTTGGTACGGCGGGACAGCACCTGCACCACGCGACGGATTTCGGAGTCACGGCCGATGACCGGGTCCAACTTTCCGTCACGGGCTACCGCGGTGAGGTCCGTGCCGTACTTCTCCAGGGACTGGAAAGTTCCTTCCGGGTCCGGGCTGGTGACCTTGCGATCCCCGCGGACGGCAGGGATCACCCGGCGAAGCTCGGCCGGTCCAGCACCCGCCTGCTCCAGGGCGTCAGCGGCCTTGTCGCTGCCGGACGCGATACCGAAGAGCAGGTGCTCGGTGGAGACGTACTCGTCCCCGAGCTCGCGCGCGTAATTCTCGGCAGCCTGCAGTGCTTGCAGTCCTGCGCGATTGAGTTGCGCCTGCGCGGTGTTCGAGCCGGAGGCACTGGGCAATTGGCTGATGATGTCGCTGGCCTTGACCGACACGGCGTCAGCGTTGGCGCCGGTGGCCTTGAGGACGGCCACGGCCACACCCTCGCGCTGATCCATCAGCGCCTTGAGCAAGTGTGCCGGTTCAATTTGCGGATTACCCGCGGTCGAGGCGTTCGTGGCCGCTGCGGCCAACGCCTCTTGAGACTTAGTAGTGAATTTAGTGTCCACAGCAGCTCCTCTGGTTGTGATCGTAGTTAGTTCAGTTAAGTTGAGTCTACTACGCTCAACTCTGGATGTGAAGGGGTTTTTGTCCTAAAAAGCAAATCGATGGGTGTGATCCGCATGACCCCACCCCCAGGTTCGCCGCTCGTAGCAGAAAAATTAATATGCACCCTTATTAACAGCGCAATGATCTGTAGCCTTACGAAATCGACCATGCGTTGTATGAAAGGTGCCACGATCAGGCCTCCTACCGTATGGATCAGGCCGGTAACGCCGTCAGCAATGCACCGGCCACCGCCAAGAAAGCCGCACAGGACATCGCGCAGGACTTGAAGGAACCGGCCAAGCAGGCCGCACAGTCCGTCAAGGAGACCGCTCAGTCCGGCGCGGAAGAGGTCAAGTCCCAGGGTCAGCAGGAGGCCGGCCAGCTCAAGGGCTCGGCTCAGGACTCCGCCAAGAACGTCAAGAACAACACGAACCAGGGCTAATACCTGACCGTTGCTCTTGAGGAAGAAGGCCCCTGACCGACAACGGTCAGGGGTTTTCTTCTCGTCCACTGAGCACCAGTTAGTGCATTAAGATCATTAGTAGACATATTCCATGGGTGTCGGGCTGTTCCAGCACGTCGCCTGCCGTTTCCGAAGGGACCCACCGTGGACAGCGATTCCCCGTCAGAACAGCCCGCTCCGCGCAAATCGAGCAAGTTCCGCCGCTTCGACAACTTCGTCATGCGATTCGTGGGCCCCGCCAACCGAAGCTCCATGAACCTGCGCGGCAACACGGAGATGAGCGACGAGGCCAAGGACTGGTACGACAATCTCCAGAACGACTTCGAGATGGTCAAGGACGCCAACGGCCACACCTATCTGCGCCGCCGCGGCAAATGAGCCCTGAGAGCCAGTAGAACCACAACTGCCCCGCCCATCCCTGAGATGCGCGGGGCAGTCTTGTGAGCGACGTCGGCGAACAGGCCGACGCCGCCGCCATCGTTAGTACTTGGCCGACTGGCCGCCGTCGATGGGGAGGACGGTGCCGTTGACGAACGGCGCCTCCCCGGACAGGAAGAACGCGACGACCGAGGCGACTTCCTCGGGCTTACCAAAGCGCTTGAACGGGTTCACGGACACGAACTGCATACCCGCTTCCTCCCAGTTCTCGGGATCCATCTGCTTGAGAGACGCCTCGACCATGGCGGTCATGATGGCGCCCGGGGCAATGGCGTTGATCGTGATGCCGTACTGGCCGTACTCGACCGCCGAGTTGCGTGTCAGGCCCACCACGCCGTGCTTGGAGGCGGAGTAACCGGACTGGTTGCCCACGCCGCGGATGCCGCCCACGGAGGCGCAGTTCAGAATCGAACCGTAGCCCTGCTCACGCATCACTTTGAGGACCGCGGCCATTCCGTAGAACACGCCGTTGAGGTTGACGGCCAGCACCTTGGAGAATTCATCGGCACCGAAGTCTTCGGTGAGGTTCTGACGTCCTTCGATGCCGGCGTTGTTGAAGAAGCCGTCGATCTTGCCGAACTCGTTGACGGTCGCGTCCACGTACTTCTGGACCTGCACCTCATCGGAGACGTCCGCGGCCATGGTCAGGATCTTGGCCTTGGGTGCGGCTTCGAGCACCAGAGCTTGGCGGCCTCCAGGGCATCTTCGTTGAGGTCCACGAGGACCAGGTTGGCGCCCTCGGAGCCGATGCGAACGGCGGATTCCAGACCCAGGCCGGATGCTGCGCCGGTGATGATCACTACTTTGTCGGTGAATCGTGCCATGTGATGTCCTTTCCTAGCCGGAGAGGCTGGTGGCGATGGGGCGCGGAACCGCACCCTCCGTTCCACCGTAGCGATCGGACACGAACGCTTCCTTAAATGTCAGGCCCACACCCCGGAGCTCCCCCGCCGGTGACTACCCATCAGGTGGGTGTTCACCATGCCGATCGCTTCCATCAGGGCGAACATGGTGGTGGGTCCCACGAACGAGAACCCACGTTTCTTGAGTTCCTTGGACAGGGCTTTGGACTCCTCGGACACGGTCGGGACCTGCTCGAACGTCTCTGGTCGCGGGGTGTCGGCGGGTTTGAACGACCAGACCAGGTCCACCAGTCCCCCGTCCTCGCGCAGGGCACCGTGGCTTGGCGTTATTGATGGCTGCGACGATCTTCTGTCGGTTCCGGATGATGCGGGCGTCTACCAAGAGCCTGGCCACGTCAGTTTCACCGAAGGTCGCCACCGCGTCCGGGTCGAAGTCCTTGAACACTTCCCGGAAGGCCGGTCGCTTCGCCAGGACCGTGCGCCACGACAGCCCGGCTTGGAACCCCTCGAGCGTCACCCGTTCGAACATCCCGGTCTCGTCCGTCACGGGCATCCCCCACTCGGTGTCGTAGTAGTCGCGCAGTAACGGGTCCTTGGCGGCCCACACGGGCGCGCCAGGCCGTCCTCGCCGATGACCAGATCAGGATTCATTGCCATTCGACTGCCCCTTCCGCGCCGTCGGTGCCGTGATCTCGAAAAGCTCGCAGGCGGCGTCGTAATAGGCGTCGCTCAGGCGCAGGTGCGTCATGCCCAGCCGTAGGCACACCGCTTGCGATGGCTTGTTGGCCGGATTAGTCACGGCCACCACGCGCTCGAGACCGGCCGCAAAGGCGTGTTCCAGGACCACCCGAGCCGCTTCGGTGGCGTAACCGTGGCCCCAATGATCGGGGTGGAAATGCCAACCGATTTCGATGTCCCGTTCCGCCTTGGTGCCGCTGTCCGGAATGGGCTTGAGCAGCAGGGACCCCGTCACCGTTCCGTCTTCGAGGCACACCGCCCACAGCCCTTGCACCGGTTCGTCCAGGTAGCGCTCGTTCCATGCCGCGATCTTGGTCCGCGCCGCCTCCGGGGTCCGCACGCGCTGCTCACCGTCGCCCAGGTAACGCTGCACGTCCGCTCGTGAATAGAGGTCCTGGACGAACGCCGCGTCAGCCAGCGAATAGGGCCGCAATAACAACCGCTGCGTCTCCAGGGGATGCGTCACAACCGGTTCGATTCCGACGACGCCGCTGCGCCACCTTCGTGCCTCGGCTCGCCATGGGCATCCTGGGCCTCCATGCGATCGAGTAGCTCGTCCTCACTGAGCGGTTCGCCGCGCAAGGCTCGGCGGGTATTGCGGAGGTCGGTGAGCGCCAGCAGCACCAGGCGACCGCCATGGCCATGGAGATCACGCCGAAGGTGTTGGCGAACCCATACGAGATCCCCGACATGTTCGGACCGGTCAGGGCTGTGAATACTGATTCCATTCCGTCCGATGTGGAGTCCGGGAGGAAGAATCCGAACAGCGCCGTGACAATCCATGAACCCATGGCGGTCAGACTTGCACGCAGACTCACCGACTCCGATGGATAGAACTTCGCATCTCTGGCGAACAGCACCGCGGCCGCGGTGTGCAGCGCCATCAGGGGAACGCCCAGACCGAATGCGTAGACCCACACGAGCGATCCCAGGGCACCCACCGTGATGCGCCCGAACACCACCCACATCACCAACACGATGGCCGCAACGATCATGGTCATCGGTAAGGCGCGCCGCCCTGCGGAACCAGATCGGTGCAATTCGCCGGGATGCGTGTCGTAGGGGGTCATGTCTTCATCGTAAGTGCCCCAGCAGCCACGAACGCGACCTCCCTACCCAGACAGCAAGGTGATTTGCGGTCCCACTGCTCTTGAGTGATTCAATTCATGATGCAAGGATTGATGCATGTCATCCACGCAGAAGACCCGGCGCCTTTCCCTTCCCCTCTCAGATCGGGACGAAGCAGATCTTGAGGCTCTCAGACGAGCGCCCGAGGTACTTGAGACCCTCCCCGGAAATGTCTCTGAAAAGTCCTCCGATGCGGCCCTTCTTCATGCGGTTGTTGAAATGGGCTTCCAGCGAATTCGCGAGTTCCATATGGACCTTCAGTACGCCCACATCGCAGTGGAAATCCAAGACTCCCGGGATAGTCGACGCAAGCGGGCTACCCAACGGCCTCGCGGCACAGCGGGCCCCCAATGACCCGGATGCTCCGGGGGCAAGTTTGGGAAGCAACACTGGATCAGAGCGTGGGCTCGAAAATGTGGGTCGTGGTCTCTCACAATCCTCGAAATAGAAACTTCGACACCGCGCTTGCGGTTCGCGTGACCACGACCAATCGGCACGCGAACCTTCCGACGGTTATCGCACTCCCCGCGGGCGAGAGCATTCACGGATGGGTCGTCTGCGATTCCTTGACGGAACTCTGGGATGAAGATCTGAATCAAGCTGAGCCGACAGGGGCACTGAGCCCCCGAACCATGAATCTCATCGCACCCGGACTGATGGCAGCCCTCGGGCTGCCCCCAAGCAGCTGAGCATCCCAGCGCTCACCTCACGAAGATCAGCAGTCACCCTATCTTCGCGCCGGTCATGCCCATTTTGGTGTCAGTTCTGGCCAGTACAGTGACACCATGACCGCTACTTCATTCCCTCGCGCAGTACTGTTCGACCACGACGGAACCTGGTGGACACCGAACCTTGTGGGCCCAGGGTAAGGAGCAGTTGGCGGCAACTCACGGTGGGGAATGGACCCAGGCGGACACCGACGCAACCCTGGGCAAGCCCATCGCCAAAACGGTCGAACGACTCAGCGAACTGGGCGTGCCCGGTGACCTGGATCAGGTGTTCCAGGAGTTCTACGAGGTACTCGGAAAGATCCTCGAAGAGAACCCTCCCGGTTTCATCGCGGGAGTCGAACCGCTACTGAGGGATCTCGCGGACGCCGGGATCCCCGCGGCGATCGTCACCAACGCGACCACGGACGTCGCCAAGTACACGGCCTCCATCGCGCCGGACAACCTCTTTCAGGTGATTATCGGCGATCAAGAGGTCGCTGCGGGTGTGAAGCCCAAGCCGGACCCGGATGCCTACCTGCAGGCAGCCAAGCGCCTGGGTGTGGACCCGCAGGACTGCGTGGTCATCGAGGATTCCCCGTCGGGCGCTCAAGCCGGTGTTGCCGCGGGCATCATCACCGTGGCGGTCCCGGGCGAGCAGGAGATCCCGGCCCAGCCCGGCGTGGTGCACGTACCCAATCACTCCGAGCTCACCCTGGACTTCCTACGCATGCTCAAGCCGTGACGTTCATGCGCTGAGCAGCTGAACAGCACTTTCAGACAACAGAAAGCAGGGGGGCCAGTTTCGATTCGAACTGCGCCCTGCTTGATCAGTACCCGGGTTTAGCGCGCCCTGGTCCTGGCGATTCGCCCGACGACGACGCTGGGCCGCGGCGGTTGCGCGGTCAGGAGTCTGGCCGGCCGAGTGCGAACGCTGGCCGGAGCCGCTGCGCTCACCGCGAGGCTTGTCACTGCGAGCGCCCGATGCCGAACCGGCACCCTGCGACTTACCGCCGAAGCGACGATTGCCGGAACCGGCGGCGTCGGAACGGGACACGTTGCTGCGAGCACCGCCCGAACGTGTGCCGCCGGAACGCTTGCCTTCGGTACGAGCAGCACCGTCGCGTGCGGAGCCGTCACGCTCGGTGCGGGACCTGCCAGCGCCGGAACGGCCACCGTTGCGACCGCCGGAACGAGCGCCGTCGTTACGGCCACCGGAACGACCACCCGAGCGCGGCTTGGAACCGCGACCGCCCTGGCCGCCACCGTTACCGGACTGGGGCGCGGGCTGGTAGGCAACGCGCTCGGCGCGCTCGCCCACCAGGTCCGCGACGATCTCGGAACCGGGAGACACAGCGTCAATGCGAGCGCGCACGCCGGCCTTCTGCATGAGCTTGTCCACGTCGCCGCGCTCTTCGGTCGTGGAAATGGTGATCACGGAACCGGAAGCGCCGGCGCGAGCCGTACGACCGGAACGGTGCAGGTAGGACTTGTGCTCGGCGGGCGGGTCGATGTGAACGACCAGCTCCACGTCGTCAACGTGCACGCCGCGGGCGGCCACGTCGGTAGCCACGAGCACGCGCACCTCACCGTTGGAGAACGCGGCCAGGTTACGGTCGCGAGCGTTCTGCGACAGGTTGCCCTGCAGATCCACTGCGGGGATACCCGACTGGTTGAGCTTCTTGGCCATCTTCTTGGCGCGGTACTTGGTGCGCGTGAACATCACGCGGCGACCGGTACCGGAGGCCAGGGTCTCGATGAGCGCCTGCTTGTCGTCGTTGTTCACGACCAGCACGTGGTGATCCATGGTGGTCACCGCGGCCTTGGCAACGTCCGCCGAGTGCAACACGGGGTTGCTCAGGAACTTCTTGACCAGGGTGTCCACGCCGTTGTCCAAGGTGGCGGAGAACAGCAGACGCTGGCTCCCCTTGGGGGTACGGGACAGGATGCGGGTGACCACGGGCAGGAAGCCCATGTCGGCCATGTGATCGGCCTCGTCAAGGACCGTCACGCGGATCTCGTCCAGGGTCAGGACGCCCTGCTTGAGCAGGTCATCCAGGCGGCCCGGGCAGGCCACCACGATGTCCACACCCTTGGCGAGCTCCTGCTCCTGACGCTTCTGGGACACGCCACCGAAGATCACGGTGGTGCTCAGTCCGGCAGCCTTGGCCAGCGGAGCCACGGTGCGGTCGATCTGGGTCGCCAGCTCACGAGTGGGAGCCAGCACCAGACCGGTGGGGCGGTTGGCGCGGCGAGGTGCCCGAGCGGCGTCGTCCACCATGCCCGCCAGGCGAGCCACGAGCGGAAGCGCGAAGGCCACGGTCTTGCCGGAGCCGGTGCGGCCGCGACCCAGGACGTCCCGGCCGGCCAGCGAATCGGGAAGGGTTTTTTCTTGAATGGGGAAGGCTTCGGTGATGCCGGTACGGGCAAGGTCAGCCGAAAGGACCTCGGGCACGCCGAGGTTTACAAAATTAGTAGACAAGGAAAGTCTTTCAGGTTGGTCCACGCGAAACGATTCCGCGCGCACGCGCCATAAGCCAAATCTGGGGCGCGAACTGCGCGCCTTGGACCGGCGCGCCAACCTCGTGAAATGCACGAGGGAACTTAGCCAGTGTACACACGTCACCTACTGACCGGTTAGGACGCATGCCACAGCTCCACTCAACTCTGACTGGGAACAAGCGTGCGGCCCGGGCCGTTTCCAGGCTCCGGGCCGCACGTGTCCACGAGGTGGCGGATCAGATGGCGGTGTAGCCGCCGTCCACCAGGTAGTAGCCGCCGGTCATGAAGGAAGCACCGTCCGACAGCAGGAACGTGGTCAGCTGCGCGACCTCTTCGGAGGTGCCCAGGCGACCCATCGGGTGCGCGTTGACCAGGGCTTCCTTGGCGCCGGCGGGGAGGTTCGCGAGCAACGGGGTCTCGATGTAGGCCGGGCCCACCGCGTTGATGCGGACACCGCGCTGGCCGTAGTCCACGGCGGTCTGCTTGGTCAGACCCACCACGCCGTGCTTGGCGGCGGTGTACGCGCTGTTGCCAACACCTGTGGCCACGGTCGAGTGGATGGAGCCGATGTTCACGATGGCTCCGCCACCGTGCTGCTCGATCACCGGAAGCTCAGCGGCCATACCGTAGGCCACGCCATTGAGGTCGATGGCCACGGTGCGGTCCCAGGCATCCATATCGGTTTCGCCCAGGGCCTCGACCTGACCGCCCACACCGGCGTTGTTCACGGCGTAGTGCAGGCCGCCGTAGGTCTGCACCGCAAAATCAACGGCCGCCTGCGCGTCCTCGCGCTTGGAGACGTCCTGGCGAATGCCGGCCGCGTCACCACCGGCGGCATGATGGCCTGGACCACGTTGTCGATGCCGGTCGAATCGATATCGGTCACCACGACCTTGGCGCCGCGCTTGGCCAGATCCTTGGCAATCGCCTCGCCGATTCCCGACGCCGCTCCGGTCACCAGTGCCACGCGTCCGCTGAATTCAGACATTTCCACTCCTTCTCTTGGGGATCATCTCGTCCCTTCAAGTCTTAGTGTTTTGGGCCACAAATGCCAGGGAATCCCCCGTGTTGCTGACCGGTCTCGCAGACAGCGGAAGCGGCCCGGGGTCTCCCGGGCCGCTTCCGCTGACGTTCGGGCTCGCACAGTGCGGTCACCTGCTGATCATCGAGATGTCAGTCCTCTTCTTCGGCTGCCTTCTCCGCGTCCTTCTCGGCACGCAGTTCCTCGGAGGCCTTTTCTTCCTCTGCCTTTTCCTCGAGCACGACCTCGGTGAGGAGCTTGGTCATTTCCTTGGCCACGCCAGCGGCGGACTGCGGGTTCTGCCCCGTGACCAGGTGGTCATCCACCTGCACGTTCTCCGCCCAGTTGTCGTCGACCTTGACCGTGGCGCCCTGCTCTTCGAGCTTGTCCTGGAGCAGATACGGAACCACCTTGGTCTTACCCACTTCTTCTTCCTCCGCGTTGGTGAATGCTGCCACCTTGCGCCCGGAGAGCAGGCCGATACCGTTGCTGAGCTCCACGTCCACCAGGCCGGAGGGGCCGTGGCAGACTGCGCCCACCACGCCGCCGCTGTCGTACACGGAGGCGATCAGCTTCTGCAGATCCTTGTTACCGGTGAAGTCCCACATGGTTCCGTGGCCACCCACCAGGAACACTGCGTGGTACTGGCTGGGGTCAACCACGGAAACCTTGGGGGTGTTGTACATGGAGGCCTTGACGGTCTCGTCAGTGGTGAATTCCACCTGAATGGGGTCTTCCTCATCCAGTCCGTCCTGCGGCGGCTGGCCACCCTCGATGGACGCGAAGTCCACGAAGTACCCGGCATCGCGGAACACCTTCCAGGGGTGTGCCGCCTCGCCCACGAAGTAGCCCGTGGCCTCTCCGGTGTCGCCCAGGGTGTCATGGCTGGTCAGTACCAACAGAACCTTTTTCATGGTGCCAATGTCCATGCGTGCTCCTTTCGGCCGGCGCGCGTACTGCGCGCGTGTGAACGAGTTCACCCTAGCGCGGTGATCAGTGTGCTTCCAGCGGCGTTCGCTGATGGCACCTTGTCGCGGCAACTGTTGACACATCACGCCCCATCGCTGTTAGCATGAAATCGACAATTCACGCGGGTCGTGTAGATCGCCCGTGCTTTCCACCGAAAGGGCATTGACGTGCGCATTTCCAACGCCATCCTCCGCGCCGTACCCGGCGCATTCCTCCTGCAGTCCGGCTACGGCAAGCTGAGCCTGGACAAAGAGTCCGCAGAGGGCCTCAAGCAGTTCGCCGCCACCGGCGTGCCCCAGTTCGCTGACTGGGATGCCGAGACCTTCGGCAAGTTCATCGCCGGTTCCGAGCTGGCCATCGGTGGCTTGCTGGTCACCCCCATCGTCTCCAAGCGCCTGGCCGGCGCAGCCCTGCTGGCATTCTCCGCAGGCCTGCTCTCCATGTACTTCCGCAACCCGGAGATGACCCAGGACGACGGCATCCGCCCGTCCGAGGCGGGCATGACGCTGTCCAAGGACGCCTTCATGGCAGCCATCGGCGCAGCTCTGGTGGTCCAGAAGTAAGTTCCTTTCCCCCTCGGGAAGTTCGACGACGCCGCAGCGAGACGCTGCGGCGTCGTCGCCGTTTAACACCACCTGCCTTAACGGTTCGGTCTTAAGCGGACTCGCCGCCGGATGAGCGGTAAGTCACAGGTGACTCGCTGGTACGTTAACGAACTAATCGTTGCCCTTCCCTCCTCAAGGAAAGCCCTCGTTCCCCATGGACACCTTGCAATCAGTTCTGGATGCCATCCGCGATGTGATTTGGGGGCCCTGGCTCCTGATTCCCCTGCTCCTCGGGGTGGGCATCTTCATGACCATCCGACTGCGCGGCATCCAATTCGTGCTCTTCGGTAAGGCCATGAGCCTGGGCTTCGGCCGACGCTCCAAGCAGAACGGCGAGAAGGGCGAGATCTCCTCGTTCGCGGCCATGTCCACTGCACTGGCCGCAACCGTGGGCACCGGCAACATCGTGGGTGTCGCGGCCGCAATCTTCATCGGTGGTCCGGGCGCACTGTTCTGGATGTGGATCACTGCTCTGTTCGGCATGGCGTCCAAGTACGCGGAGTGCTTCCTGGGCGTCCGGTTCCGCACGCGTGACTCTGCCGGTCAGCTCACCGGTGGACCGCAGGTCTACCTGGTGCGCGGCATTCCCAACAAATTTGGACGATTCCTGTCCCTGATGTTCGCGGTGTGCTGCGTGGTGGCGACCTTCGGCATCGGCAACATGACTCAGGGCAATGCGATCGCCAGCAACCTGGACCACACCTTCTCGGTCCCGCCCATCCTCACGGCCGTGGTGCTGGCCATCGCTACCGGCCTGGCCCTGTTGGGCGGCATCCGTTCGATCGCCAAGGTCACCACGCTCATGGTGCCGCTGATGATCGTTCTCTACATCGGTGCCGGCCTGTACATCATCGGTGTGAACTTCTCGGGAATTCCGGAGGCCTTCGGGTTGATTTTCACCGGTGCGTTCACCCCCATGGGTGCCACCGGCGGTTTCGTGGGATCTACGATCATGATGGCCATTCAGATGGGTGCTGCTCGCTCGCTGTTCTCCAACGAGTCCGGCATGGGCACCGCCTCGATCGCCGCATCCGTGGCCCAGACCAACCACCCCGTACGCCAGGGCCTGGTCTCCATGACCCAGACCTTCGTGGACACCCTGGTGGTCATCTCCATCACCGGTTTCGTCATCCTCACCACCGGCGTGTGGGATCAGGGTGACCCCGGCACGATGACCTCCATCGCCTTCTCCACCGGCCTGCCCGGTGAATGGGGCGGCATTGTGGTGACCATCTGCCTGGTGCTCCTGGGCTACTCGACCGTGCTCGGCTGGGCCTACTACGGCGAGCGCAACATGGAACGCCTGGCCGGTTATAAGGCCGCGGTCATCTACCGCGTGCTCTTCTCCATCGCTGCAGGTTTGGGCGCGCTGGCACCGTTGACGCTCGTGTGGTCCTTCTCGGACATCATGAACGGGCTCATGGCCATCCCCAACCTGATCGGATTGGTGATCCTGTCCGGCCTGGTGGTGCGTGAGACCCGGCTCTACCTCAAGCACGATCCGCACTTCACCGCGACCACCGAGGAGATCGACCGGTTCATGGGTGAGCACCCGGCGCCTTGGACGCTCAGATCGACCACACGGTCGACCTGAGCTCGGAGCAACCCGCGCTGTCCGAAACCGGGTCCATGCCGATCGTCAAGACGGACGACACGTCGAGTTCGCGCCACCGTCCGGACGCTACCTCGTCCACGAAGTAGCGACGCACTGAACCATCCAGGTAAAGAAACAGTGGCGGGTGCCCGGATTGCCCGGACACCCGCCACTTTCGTCTCCGCGTCTGCAGCGGTTCTGTTCTAGGCCCCGCGACTCACCGACAACCGCTGGGTCATGGTGTGGGATTCGCCCGCGTTCAGGCGGACGGCGTTGTCCAGCACGTTGGCCGTTTCCACGCACACCATGGTCTGCCATTCGTCATCCGCGAAGTCGGTCATGTCCTTGGACTTCTCGGTCCACGGGTTCCACACCACAGTATTGGCCGAGCCCTCCTTGGCCACGGTGATGGTGCGAGCCAGGGCCGGGTCCTTCACCTGAACGGTGTCCTCGGAATAGTAGACGCGGTCCGTCTCATCCGTGATCGCAATGGGCCCGGACTGCTCCTGTTCCTGCTGGGCGACCTTGTCGAAATACCGTGCGCCATCCAGGCCCTCGATGCTGATCCGCTGGGAATCACCCACGGACAAGTAGGTGTGCAGGGCTTCTTCGAATTCGAACGCGGTGGAGCCGGTGTTCGTGACGGTCAGGGACATGGTCAGGTCGGCACCGAAATCCACGGTGTACTCGGCACGGAACTCGTGCAGAAATTCGCCGCGCAGCCGGGGGTCGATGTCCTCGTGGGTGAGGACAAAGCACGCGGTAGAAGCGGCGTCGTCGTTGCTTATCCCATCTGCGACCTTCCACTCCGTGACGCGCGCGAAGCCGTGGGCGGGCTTCATGTCTACCGAGCGACCGGGGCCGAACCACGGGAAACAGATCGGTACGCCGCCGCGGATCGCATCCCCACGCTGTCCTTGGCCTGGGACGAAACCCACAGCACCGGGTCGAGTCCGGTGGGCGCCCAGGACATGACGTGCGCACCATAGGTGCGAACCGTCCCGGATCCGGACGGGCTGGAGAAGGTCAAGGGCGCAGGAAGTCGAGTCATGCATCCAGCTTAGGCACTGGCTAGCGCTGGATGCTCCCAGCAGATCGCGCAACTTTGCTCATCGACCGTCAAGCCCTTGAAGCCGGAATCGGCGCTTGCGGATACATAGCAACGACCCCCGGTTCGGAGACCGGGGGCCGTTGAGATGGCTGACGAAAGTCAGGCTACGTGATCAGTTCACAGAGCGATTTTCACTGCGCGAACCGAGCCTGCTCGATCAGCGATTGGTGTGTTCGTACGTGTCGATACCGCCCTCGTGGTCCTTCATGAAGCTGTCCACGTCGCTCCGGGTGGCCCGGAGCTTGGGGTCGTTGCGCAGGTAGTGCCTGGTCTCGCGGGCGATCAGACCGGACAGGATCAGCAGACCCAACAGGTTGGGCAGCGCCATCAGGCCGTTCATGACGTCCGAGAAGGACCACACGAGAGCCAACGGAACCGTGGCGCCGATGAACACGACGATCGAGAAGAACACGCGGTAGGGCATCACGGCGCGACGGCCGAAGAGACGCTCCATGCAACGCTCGCCGTAGTAGGCCCAACCCAGAATGGTCGAGTACGCGAAGAGCACCAGGCCCACGGTCACGATCAAGTGACCCCACACGCCGGGCAGACCGTGGGTGAAGGCCTCACCGGTCATGGTCGCGGCGCTGTCGCTGCCCTGATCCCACACACCGGTGGTCACGATGACCAGGCCGGTGCAGGTCACCACGATGATCGTGTCGATGAAGGTCTGGGTCATGGACACCAGGCCCTGACGCACCGGGTGGGTGGTCTGCGCTGCTGCAGCTGCGATGGCCGCGGAGCCCATGCCGGACTCATTGGAGAAGATGCCTCGAGCAACACCCATCTGGACGGCCAGGATGATGGCCGAACCTGCGAAGCCGCCCACGGCGGAGGTTCCGGTGAAGGCGTCACCGAAGATCAGACCGAAGGCTGCGGGAACCGCGTCCACGTTCACGATCAGGATGTAGAGCGCGCCCAGCACGTAGAAGATGATCATGATGGGAACCAAGCCGGCGGTGACTTTACCGATGGACTTGATGCCGCCCACCAGGACCAACAGGGTCAGTGCGGCCAGCACCAGGCCGGTGATCCAGACGGGCACGCCGAACGAGGACTCCACGTTCGCGGAGATCGAGTTGCCCTGGGTCATGTTGCCGATACCGAATGATGCGAGCACTGCCGCGATCGCGAAGAACAGCGACAGGAACGTACCGAAACCGTTGGGGATACCGCGCTTGAGGTAGTACTGCGGGCCACCCGAGATCTCACCGGCGGCGTCACGCGTACGGAATCGAACGCCCAGGAACGCCTCGGAGTACTTGGAGGCCATGCCCACCACGCCGGTGACCCACATCCAGAACAGTGCACCGGGACCACCGATGGCGATTGCCGTGGCAACACCCACAATGTTGCCCGTGCCCACGGTGGCCGCGAGCGCGGTGGTCAAAGCCTGGAACTGGGAGACGTCACCGCCCAGAGCATCCTTGTCCTTGCGCTCGAACAGTGCGAGCCGCAGCGCGGGGATCAATTTGAACAGTTGAATACCACCCAGACGGATGGTCAGATAAACACCGGTTCCCAACAGCAGGGGGATGAGGAACCAGGGTCCCCAGATGAAGGCGCCGGCAGCATCCAGGGCATTAGTGAGTGAATCAATCATGGAGAAGCCTCTGATCGTGAGGTGGGATCTGTGATACGTCACCAATTGTGAGCTGTATCTCGTTGGGTGGAATTGAACCACATTCAGGGCCAATCACCAGGGATCGGGCGTTTCCCGGGTGGTTGTGTCGACCTCGTAGCTTGCTTAGCGGGCGTTTCGGGACGACGACGCCGCTCGCGTGAGCGGCGTCGTCGTCTGTCGTGAATCTGGAGGTGCGTTACTTTCGGGCGGCGAGAACTGCGCCCAGCGCGACGAGTGCGCACGCGGCCATCGTGATCACCATGGGAACTGCGGAGTGGTCCCCGGCCAGGCCGGACAGGGGCGAGACGATGCCGCCCAAGATGAATTGGGACATGCCGACCACCGCGGAACCGGTGCCGGAGAGGCCGTGAGCGTGTGCGCGTTGCTGAGCCAGGCCACCGCGTTGCCGAAGATGAAGCCGATGCAGGACTGCATGAGGAACAGCAGGATCAGCGTGGGGATGCCCACGACGCCCAGCAGCACCAGGATCATGTTGAGGCACGCGGTCACGCTCATGCCCGTCACGCCCATGAGCAGGAGCGCGCGCGGTTCGTGGTTTTTGACGAGTTTGGTGTTGAGCGTGGCCGTGACGATCGCGCCGGCGGCGTTGACCGCGAAAATCACCGAGTATGCGAGCGCGCTGTAACCCATCACGTTCTGGATCACGAAGGAGGAGGCTGAGACGTAGGCGAACAACGAGCCGAAACCGAAGGCGAAGGCCATGGCGTACAGCGTGAACCGGCGGTCCTTCACGACCGTGATCGCGTTGCGCACGATGCGGCCCAGTCCACCTTGCGAGCGCCGTGCCCTGGGAAGCGTTTCCGGAATCACGAACACCGAGCACGCGAGCATCAACAGCCCGAAGCCCGTGAGCAACCAGAACACGGCCTGCCACTGGGCCACCGTGGCAATCACGCCGCCCAACAAGGGTGCGATCACCGGCGCAAGTGAGGTGATGAGCGCCAGGACGGAGTAGAGCTGCGCTGCCGTGCGGCCCGAGGTCATGTCCGACACCATGGCGCGCGCGATCACCACCCCGGCCGCACCGGCAATTCCTTGGATTCCGCGCAGGACCAGGACCATTTCAATGGACGTCGCGAAGGCGATGCCCACTGACGCCACCACGAACAACGCGTTGCCGGCAACCATGAGCTTGTGCCGACCGAGCACATCGGACAATGGGCCCAGTACGAACTGACCCAGGCGATGCCGATCATGTAGGTGGTCAGGGTGAGCTGAACTAGCGAGGCGGTCGATTCGAAGTACTGACCGATGTCCGGCATGGACGCGAGATACACGTCCGTGGCCATGGGGCTGACCGCGGAGAGGATGCCCAGCGCACCGATCAGCACCACACGATCCACCCGCGGTTTCAGCGCCAAACGGCTCCGGAACGGGTGAGACTCGGCGGAACTCTGACTCATGGGTGTCCTGCTCCTTTAGGTGGTGTCCCGCTTTGCGTGTGCCCAGCGTTGTTCTGGGCTGTCGAGGATGCCGCGGGCCACTCAATGCTAGGGCCTCACCGATTGCTCGTGGGCCAACATGTCACTCGGGGACTTAGGATGTTCAACGATGAACTCCAGCAACGATTCCTCCCAGACCCCTGATTCGCAGACCTCGGGCGAGCGCCCGGTCTTCCACAAGCAGCCGTACTCGTTCGTGCGCCGTGGGGACCGCCTCTCCCCCAAGCGTCAAAAAGCCTGGGATGAGTACGCCTCGCAGTGGGTGCTGGACATTCCGCGCGTCATGCCGGACACCTCTGTGGATCCCTCTTTCCGGTTGGACCACGAGGCGCTGTTCGGCCGCAAGGCACCGCTGGTCGTTGAGATCGGCTCGGGCCTGGGTGAAGCGATCGTCAATCACGCGCTGGCGCACCCCGAGTTGGACACTTGGCCGTGGAGGTCTACAAGCCGGGCATCGCAGACCTACTGATGAAGGCATCCCAGGCGGGTGTGACCAACGTTCGGGTTGCCCAGGCGAATGCCCCCGAGGTGCTCGAGCACATGCTGGAGCCCGGTTCCGTCCATGAATTGTGGGTGTTCTTCCCGGATCCGTGGCACAAGACTCGCCACCACAAACGGCGTTTGGTGTCCCCGCGCTTCGCCGGACTCGCCGCCCGTGTGCTGGAGCAGGGTGGGCTGTGGCGTCTGGCCACCGACTGGCAGGAGTACGCGGTGGTCATGCGCGAGGTGCTCGACGGCGCCTCCGATGATTTCGAGAACGTCAACCCCGGCCCCGCCGCCACCGACGAGAACCCCGAGCAGGGTTGGGCTCCCCGCTGGGACGGCCGCATCCTCACGAGCTTCGAGCGCAAGGCCACCGAGGCCGGGCGGATTCCGAGAGACCTGACGTACCGCCGTCGGTGATCTTCGGCGTAGCGGGTGACGATTTCTACGTGGCCTGGGCTGCTACTCCGCGTGTGAGACGTCGAGGGGAACATTCCAGGGGTTGCAAGAACCACTTCCAACACCTCAGGTGTCGTTAGAGCCTTTTCGCGGATGCAGAAGGGTTCTCACGACACCTGAGGTGCATCCGAGGGTCCTAATGGCACATGAACTGTCGAGTATGTGTGGTTGACGTCCACTGACACTCGTCAATTTCCATGTAATTACACATAAATTGCGTTTCCCCTAGTCACTCACGCGTAACAATGGCGTTTATATGCTGTTTTTCGCCATTTATTGCCTTGACCTATTGATCCCGGTGGGCCTTACTGCCCACACTCACTGGAGAAGACATGAGTGGGGCGCTCATGCAGGTCAGGGGACACACATGGGGGATGAGAGTGATGATCCGACCAGCCAATCAGGTTGGTCGGCGCTGGTTGATCGACTCAAAGGTCCCGGCGGAAAGCTCATCGGGATACTCGCCGTATTGTCCTCAATCATCACCATTCTGGGGTTTTTCAACATTGACAGCGACACCTTTAATTTCAATTCGATCCCCATATTGAGCTTTTTGTCTATGGCCGCGTTCCTTGGCGCGGGTCTCACAATGGTCATGTGGCTGCCAAGCTTGAAACGATCCACATTTAAAACCAAGCTATTGATTATCGCGACCATCGTGTTGACAGCGTGCGGAGTCGTAGCACTCCTGATATCGCTTATCCAGCCGAATATTCCAGGCGGTGGGGGCACAAGCGACCGGACGCTCATGGAGAGCATCGAACCTACGCCGCAGAAGTTCCAGGTTCAACGTGATGGCAGCACTGCAACCGTGAGCGGCGTGGAGATGCAGGCTAAGTCCTGCCCGCAGGAGACCTCTTCTTTCACCATCAAGTCTCTGGAACAGGGCGACCGGGTGAGTTTCTCCCTCAAGGGGTTCCCCGGTGACAACGATTCCGGATCATATGCCGTCACTGCTCACGGTGCAGGGATATCAGAGAATTACCGGATATCCCGCGGTGCAATCCAGCGAATTCAAGCGAGCGCCCAGGAAAACGGAGACTTAAACATCACAATTTCCGCGCAACACCGGCCAGACCTTGGATCCTCCTGCGATGCAACCAATGAAGTTTTGGCGATAGAAGACGCTGTCCTCAACTAACTCATCCATCCCCTCACCCCTAGGAGTTACAGATGCGTTCACGATCGACGGCCGGAGCTGGCTTGGCGCTAGCCTGTTTGCTCGCTATTACCGCTTGCGGGGGCGGTGGTTCATCCGACGACTCCGGCGGCGAATCAGCTGCAGTCGAAGCAACTACCGAAGCTGCAACTGCGAATGAGATCCCGGATCTCGTGGGCGAAGATCAGTCCAGCGCAGAGGAGCAGCTGACAGAGCTGGGCGTTCGATTCGATTCCAAGATCGAGTCCTCCTCCCAAGAGGCCGGAACAGTGATCGCGCAGAATCCTGAAGAAGGCACCCCGGTCGAAGGCGATGGCCCGCAAGTGACACTCACTGTGGCCGGGGATCCACCTGCCGTTCCCAACGTCATGGGTTCACCAGTAGACGACGCCCGTCGAGACCTCGAAAAACTCGGCTTCACGGTCGAAGAAACTGACGTCTTCGCACCCGATGCACCCAACGGTGAGGTCGTGGGACAGGATCCGGACGCGGGTGACAGTAATGCCGCCACCGTGACCTTGGAGGTGGCTCGCCCGCCTCAGA
Organism: Kocuria atrinae C3-8; assembly: GCF_000286355.1. GTDB lineage: Bacteria > Actinomycetota > Actinomycetes > Actinomycetales > Micrococcaceae > Kocuria > Kocuria atrinae_A. Next base: position 46,904 of record NZ_AJXN01000110.1, read on the forward strand.
GCATGCCGTTCAAGGACACGAAGCCCATTACCTCCGGCGGCGGCTCCGGCCCCCAGGTCGACAGTGCCAGATCGGGAACGAGGAGTACGCAGAAGCTTGGGTACTCGAGTCGTACGGCAGGTCGTCTTCTGAGTTCGGCGTCAATCTCGCCGGGGATTACAGCGAGGTGGAAGGCAAACTCGGCATCAATACCTCAGACAGTGACACCGCGTGCAAGGCAACCGTCTCGTTCACCAATGAACAGGGTCGCCCACTCGGCGATGGGACCTACAACGTCACGTTCTCCAACCCCGTTGATGTGAAGTTCTCCGTGGCAGACGTGGTTCGACTCAATATCGATGCCCGGCTGACCAGCGAACAAGGCGATTGCGGCCTGGTGTTCGGTGACTTCCAGGCGACTGGGTTGAAGGAAAGTTCTTCGGACTCAACGGATTCCTCGTCATCGGCCGACCCTTCGGAGAGCGCTTCCGAAGAACCGAGCGAATCCGCCTCCCCGGAGAGCACGTCCTCCCCCAGCAGTCAGTAATTCAGTCACAGAGGAACATCTGAGGTGCCGATAGCGCCTCCCCCAACACCTGAGGGGCCGTTGGAACCTTTTCGCCACCGCAGAAGGGTTCTAACGGCCCCTCAGGTGTAGTTCATGGTTCCAGCGCCACCTCGGATGCACCCCGGACACATACCGCACCCCGGCACACAAATGTGGGGAAAAGTGGTTCGCCACCCTAACCTGGAAAGGTTGCTGACCGACTACCCCCGCAGGAGTCCCCGTGTCTTCCAGTAGTAAGCGACCACCCAATCCAGCTGATGCGCAGGCCGATCCTTCGCCACCTCGTGTGGATGTTCGCAGGCCAGCGAGCCGCATGGACGCCACGCGTTCGTTCCTGAGCGAGATCAGCTACCCCCACAACATTCACCCGGCGCTGGTGCCCGGTGTGTCCGTGGATGACCAGAAGGTCCGCTACGGGGTGGACAAGCTGGTGGTGGGTGTTGCCGGTGCGCTCATCGTTGGCTTCATCATCTGGGGCGTTGTGGCCACCGAGTCACTCACTGCGGCGTCCACCGCAGCGTTGAACTGGACCATGGTGAACATGGGCTGGGTCTTCAACGTGCTGGCCATCGGCCTGTTGCTCTACCTGCTATACGTGGCGCTCTCGAAGTACGGGCGCATCCCGCTGGGCCTGGACAATGACAAGCCCACCTACTCCACCGCCTCGTGGGCGGCCATGCTGTTCGCCGCGGGTATCGGTATCGGCATCATCTTCTTCGGCCCGTTCGAGCCGATGACCTACTTCCTGTCTCCGCGTCCCGGGTCCGCTGATCCCGCCACCGTGGACGCTATGACCAAGGCCGCCGCGCAAGCTGCCCTGCACTGGGGACTCAATGCCTGGGCCATTTACGGTCTGGTGGGTGTGGCCGTGGCCTATGCGTCCTACCGCCGCGGCCGAGTGCCCCTCATGAGCTCCGTGTTCGCCCCGTTCTTCCGCAACGGCAATACGGATAACACTGCGGGCAAGATCATCGACATGCTCGCCATCATTGCCACGCTGTTCGGCACCGCAGCCTCGTTGGGTATCGGCGCGTTGCAGATCGGTCGCGGCGTGGAAATCTTCGCGGGACTGGGCCCCACGGGCAATAACGCGGCCCTCATCATCATTGCCGTGCTGACCGCCGGCTTCATCGCTTCCGCGGTCTCCGGTGTGGCCAAGGGCATCCGCTGGCTGTCCAACATCAACATGGTTCTGGCCGTGAGCCTCGCACTGTTCTTCTTCATCGTGGGCCCCACGGCCTTCCTTCTGAACTTCGTGCCGTCCGTGGTGGTGACCTACTTTGGCGAACTCCCCGACATGTTGTCCGCGTCCATGGCGGATGGGGAAGACATGCAGGCGTTCCTGTCCTCCTGGACCACGTTCTACTGGGCCTGGTGGGTTTCGTGGGCACCCTTCGTGGGCGTGTTCGTGGCCAAAATTTCCCGCGGCCGCACCATCCGCCAGTTCATTCTGGGCGTGCTCTTGATCCCCTCGTCCATCGTGGTGCTCGCGTTCACCGTGCTCGGCGGAACCGCGATCCACCAGCAGATGGAGTCCAACGCGATCGCCCCGGACGGCACTGCAGCAACCCTGCCGGCCCCTGAGGAAATCTTCTTTGTGGTTCTGGACGGCCTGCCCGGTGCCGGAATCATGGCGGGCATCGTGGTGATCATGCTCGCGATCTTCTTCATCACCACGGCGGACTCCGCCTCGGTGGTGGCTTCGCAGATGTCCCAGCGGGGTAACCCCGAGCCCAAGAAGACCGTCACGGTGTTCTGGGGCCTGTGCATGGCGGGCATCGCCGTGGTCATGCTGTTGGTGGGCGGTCAGAACGCGCTCACCGGTCTGCAGAACATGATCACCGTGACCGCACTGCCGTTCACCGTGATCATGTTCGGCATGGTCGTGGCCTTCCACAAGGATCTGCGCCGCGACCCCATGATCATCCGCGAGAAGTATTCCCGCTGGGCCATCGACAAGTCGGTCCGCCACGGCATCGACGAGTACGGCGACGACTTCACTCTGGCAGTCGAGCGCGCTTCCGGTGACAAGAGCAAGTGGGCCGCGGGTGCGGACTTCGATTCCACCGCCCCCGAGGTCACCGACTGGTACCAGCGCACCGACGAGGACGGAAATCCCATCCCGTACGACTACGAGACCGGCGAGTACACCGAGCCGAACGACGTCGTTGATTCCAAGGACCGCTCCGACAAGTAGCCACAACAGCGAAACGCGCCGGCCTCCCCTCTGGGAGACCGGCGCGTTTCTCATGCGACGTTACAACGACGCCGCTCGCTTACTTCTTCTTGCTGCGCACCTTGGCCGGGCGGTACAACATGAGCGACTGGGAAACCTTACGAGGCGCGCGATGGCCTCCGTGGGTCAGCCTGACCACATCCCCGGAAGTGTCCGCGGCGAAGACCCGTGATTTCTCGCGTTCCCGTTCCAGCTCCTCGGATAGTTCCGTAATCCGTGATTGCAGGGCACTGACCTGGTTCTCGAGCTGGATGATCCGTTTGATGCCCTCCAGGGAGACCCCTTGCTGGGACAACCCCTGGATCTGACGCAGCTTCTCCACATCCATCTGGGAGTAGCGCCGCGCCCGACCCGACGCGCGAGAGGGCGTGACAAGCCCCAACCGGTCGTACTGTCTCAGGGTTTGCGGGTGCATGTCCGCGAGCTCGGCGGCTACCGAGATCACGAACACGGGTTGCGTGAAATCAAGGGCCATGTCACTCAGCCGCCTTCTCGCTCAAACCTGCACGGGGATCGAAATCCTCGGTGGCCTTAGCGAACGCTTCCACAGCCTCCTTCGCCTGATCATCCAGGGTCTTGGGAAGCTCGATGTCGACCGTGACGATCATGTTCCCGGTCTTGGAGCCGGAGGTGAACCCCTTGCCCTTGACCCGGAAGCGACGCCCGGAAGACGTACCCGCGGGAATCTTCACGTTCACGTGGTTGCCGTCCAAGGTGGGCACCTCGATGGTGGCGCCCAGGGCGGCTTCACTCACGGTCACCGGCACGGTAACGGCCACGTTCTGACCGTCACGGGTGAAGAACGGGTGGTCCTTGACCTTGATGGTCACGAACAGATCGCCGTTGCCGCCGGGGCCCGAATGCCCCTTGCCCGCGACCTTGAGGCGTTGTTCGTCCTTGACGCCCTTGGGCACGCGAACCGTGGTGGTCTGGCCGTTGCCACGGCGCAGCTTCACGGTGGTGCCGTTGTAGGCCGAACGCAACGGAATGGTCGTGGTGGTGTGGATGTCCTCGCCCTTGGCGGGCGGGCCTGATAGCCACCGTAACCACCCGGGGCGCCGTACGCGGGGCCACCCGACGTGGTGAAGCGGGTGCCACCGTCCTGACCGCCGAACTGCGCGAACAGATCCTCGAATCCGCCCCCGCCGGAGAACCCTCCGCCGGACGTGGAGTAGCTCGTGCGACGGCCACCGCGGCCGCCACCGCCGAACATTCCGCCAAAGATGTCTTCGAAGCTCGCGTCACCGGCCGCGCCTCCGCCACCCGGGGAACCGGCAAATCGAGCACCGGAGCCCATGGCTCGGATCGCGTCGTACTCTTCGCGTTCGTCCTTGTCGGAGAGCACCGAATTGGCCTCGGTGATGTCCTTGAATTTTTTCTCCGCAGCAGCATCCCCTGGGTTCTGGTCCGGGTGATACTTGCGGGCCAGCTTGCGATAGGCCTTCTTGATATCGGCCTGGGATGCGTCCTTGGAGACGCCCAGGACACTGTAGAAATCCTTATCGATCCAGTCCTGACTGGCCATGACGCCTCCTTTCAATTAAGAATATGTGTTTTGTGCGAGTCAGGGCGGGTCTCGTCATGAAGACCCGCCCTGACCTTGTGTCGCTTTACGGCTGTGCCGCTACGGCTACCTGAGCCGCGCGGACCACCCGGTTACCGATCTTGAAACCAGATCGCAACACCATGGACACATGGTCCGGTTCCACCTCATCGGTGGGCTGCTGCAACACGGCTTCGTGAATGTTGGGGTCGAATACCTCGCCCACTTCGCCGAGCCGTTCCAGACCCTGACGGGTCAACGTCTCGTCCAGCTTGTTGGCGATCGCGGCGAACGGTCCATCCGTGAGGTCACCGGCCTTGCGAGCGGCTTCGATGTCGTCCAGAACCGGCAGCAACGCGGTGATCATGTCCGCGGAGACGAAGTCTCGCAGCTGATCGCGTTCCCGCGTGGTGCGGTTCTTGAAGTTCACGAACTCCGCCTGCAAGCGGCGCAGGTCCTCAAGACGCTCGTCCGCGAGCTCCTGCGCGGCGCTGTCGCCGCCCGGGGCGGCGTCTTCGGGGTTCGACGACGCCGCGTCGGCAGCTTCTACGCCCTCGGACTGCGGGGTGTCGAGGATGTCATCCACGGTCAACCCCGGTTCGCCCTGAGACTGCTGCTCACCGGACTGGGCGTGAGCGGAGTGCTCCGGGTCCCCCTCCGGCACGGACTGGCCGTGGCCCTTGGTGTTCTCGGAATCGCTCATGCTCACTTCTTTCCGTTGTTGTCTTCTTCATCGTCGACAACCTCGGCGTCAACGATGTCGTCGTCTTCCTTGGGAGCCTCTTCCGCACCGGCGGCACCGGCATCAGCTGCACCGTCAGCCTGGGACTGCGCGTACAGGGCCTCACCGATCTTGGTCTGTGAGGACTGCAGCTTGTCGAACGCGGTCTTCACTGCGTCGTCGTCAGTGCCTCGAGTGCGGCCTTGACGGCGTCAACGTCGGCCTGGACCTCGGACTTGACGTCCTCGGGCAGTGCGCCTTCGTCGTCGTTGAGCAGCTTCTCCACGGAGTAAGCCGTCTGCTCGGCGTTGTTGCGCAGGTCAGCGGCTTCGCGGCGCTTCTTGTCCGACTCAGCGTTGGCTTCAGCATCCTTGACCATGCGGTCGATGTCTTCCTTGGAGAGGGAAGTACCACCGGTGATGGTCATGGACTGTTCCTTGTTGGTGCCCTTGTCCTTGGCGAACACGTGCACGATGCCGTTGGCGTCGATGTCGAAGGTGACCTCGATCTGCGGCATTCCGCGAGGAGCCGGTGCGATACCGGTCAGCTCGAAGGTGCCCAGGTTCTTGTTGTCCCGAGTGAACTCACGCTCACCCTGGAAGACCTGAATGGACACGGACGGCTGGTTGTCCTCAGCGGTCGTGAAGGTCTCGGAACGCTTGGTGGGGATGGCCGTGTTGCGCTCGATGAGCTTGGTCATCACGCCACCCTTGGTTTCGATACCCAGGGACAGCGGGGTCACGTCGATCAGCAGGACGTCCTTGCGGTCACCCATGAGCACGCCGGCCTGGATCGCGGCGCCAACGGCCACGACCTCATCCGGGTTCACGCCCTTGTTGGGAGCCTTACCGGCCATCTCGGTGACCTTCTCGACCACGGCGGGCATACGAGTGGAACCACCCACGAGCACCACGTGATCGATGTCGGAAACCTTGATGCCTGCTTCTGCGATGACGTCCTTGAAGGGCTTCTCAGTGCGTGCCAACAGGTCGGAGGTCAGTTCCTGGAACTTGGCGCGAGTGAGCTTCTCGTCCAAGTGCACCGGACCCTCGGGGGTCACGGACAGGTACTGCAGGGAGATGTTGGTCGAGGTGGCCGAGGACAGTTCCTTCTTGGCCTGCTCAGCGGCTTCCTTCAGGCGCTGCAGAGCGATCTTGTCCTTCGACAGGTCCGCACCGGTCTTGGACTTGACCTGCTGGAGCAGCCAATCCACGATGCGCTGATCCCAGTCGTCACCGCCCAGGCGGTTGTCACCGGCGGTGGCGCGCACCTGAATGGTGGAGAAGTCGTCGTCGTCCTTGCCAACTTCCAGCAGCGAGACGTCGAACGTACCGCCACCGAGGTCGAAGACCAGGATGAGCTCGTCTTCCTTGCCCTTTTCCAGGCCGTAGGCCAGAGCCGCAGCGGTGGGCTCGTTGATGATGCGGAGCACGTTCATGCCCGCAACCTCACCGGCCTCCTTGGTGGCCTGACGCTCTGCGTCGTTGAAGTACGCGGGAACGGTGATCACGGCGTCCGTGACCTTGTCACCCAGGTACGACTCGGCGTCGTTCTTGAGCTTCATGAGCGTACGAGCCGAGATTTCCTGCGGCGTGTACTTCTTGCCGTCAATGTCCTGGGTCTTCCAGTCAGTGCCCATGTGGCGCTTGACCGACGCGATGGTGCGGTCAACGTTGGTCACTGCCTGACGCTTGGCGACGTCACCCACCAGGGTTTCGCCGTCCTTGGAGTACGCCACGACGGAGGGAGTGGTGCGGTTACCTTCCGCGTTGGCGATAACTACCGGTTCGCCACCCTCGAGGGCGGCGACAACGGAGTTGGTAGTGCCGAGGTCAATACCTACTGCACGAGACATAGTTGCGGGTCCTTTCGTTCGACTGCTTGTTCTGCTTGTTCCCGACGCCGCTGCACTCGCGGACGATCGAGAGAAGTCCAAACTTGAGTTGTTATGACTCAAGTCTGCCACGTGAGCGCCAGAAGTCAAGCAAAGTTGAGTCAGATCCACTCAATGTGACGGACCTAACACCAGCAAGGTCACATTCAGGCAGTCTGACTAATCACTGCGAACTCGATACAATCGTGTGTTTGTGCGCGGGGATTCCTTTTCGGCGCTAGCTAGGTAGCGCAGGACCCCGCTCTTCAGAGGAGATGCACCCCTACTCGACTCCACGATTCATCCACTCGACGCCATGTCCAGGAGGACCGTCTTGAGCACGCCGCCACATTCTCCAGAGAACCAACCCGGTTCCAGTTCGACCACGACCACCGAATCCCCCAACGGTGAAATCATCTACCGGGACAACCGCAGCCGTCCCCGCCGAATCTTCGACGAGCTGACCTACCCCCACGGCATCCACCCGGCGCTGGTCCCGGGCGTGGGCGTGGAGGACCGCAAGCTGTCCTTCGGTACCGACAAGGTGGTCTTCCTGGTCACCGCGGCCCTGATCCTGGCCTTCATCCTGTGGGGCATCCTCTCCACGGAAACCCTGAGCAACGTCTCAACGACCGCCTTGGCCTGGGTCACTGCCAACACCGGCTGGTTCTTCATCCTGCTCTCCACCGCAGCAGTGCTCTTCATGCTGGTCATCGGCTTCACTCGCACCGGCCGCATCAAGCTCGGTCGTGACAACGAGCCGCCCGAGTATTCCTTCTTCTCCTGGCTCGCCATGCTCTTCGCTGCGGGCATGGGCATCGGCCTGATGTTCTACGGCGCGTTCGAGCCCATGACCTACTTCGAAGGCGGCATCCCCGGTTTCGAGGGCGTGGCCGATGCCGGCAGCGACTCCATCGTCGTGTACTCCCTGGTCCAAACCGCGTTCCACTGGGCACTGAACCCCTGGGCCATTTACGCAGTGGTGGGTGTCTCCGTGGCCTACGGTGCGTACCGCCGTGGCCGTGCGCCGTTGATCTCCCGCATCTTCACCACGCTTCTCGGCCAGCGTCAGGTAGAAGGCACGCTGGGCAAGCTCATCGACGTGTTCGCCATCTTCGCAACCCTCTTCGGCACCGCTGCGTCCTTGGGCTTCGGCGCGATTCAGATTTCCCAAGGTCTGAACATCGTGGGCGGTATCGGCTCGGCCGGTAACTCGACGGCCATCGTGGTCATTTGCATTCTGTCGATCGCGTTCATTGTTTCGGCGGTGTCCGGTGTGTCCCGCGGCATCCGCTACCTCTCCAACACCAACCTGGTGCTGGCCTTCATCCTGGCCCTGTTCGTGTTCGTCGTGGGCCCCACGGTATTCATGCTCAGCCTGATCCCGTCCGTGTTCTCCACCTATATCTCCGAGTACCTCTTCATGACCGGCCAGTCGGCCGCATGGGGACCCGCCGCTGCTGAGTTCTCCAGCACCTGGACCGTGTACTACTGGGCTTGGTGGATGTCCTGGGCGCCGTTCGTGGGTATGTTCATCGCCAAGATCTCCCGGGGCCGCACCATCCGTCAGTTCGTGACCGTGGTGCTCGTGGTGCCCGCCTCCGTGTGTGTCCTGTGGTTCATCGTCTTCGGTGGTTCGGCCATGTACTACGCGCAGAACGGTGCGGATCTGACCGTGGAGAGCGGCGCGGAGTCCATGCTGTTCGGATTGCTGGACCAGTTGCCGTTGTCGGCCATCACCTCCGTGCTGGCCATGATCGTGATCGGCATCTTCTTCGTGACCAGTGCGGACTCCGCGTCCGTGGTCATGGGCACCATGACGCAGAAGGGCAAGCCGGTCCCGTCCAAGTGGATCGTCATCTTCTGGGGCCTGTGCCTGGCCGGCATCGCGATCGTGATGCTGCTCGTGGGCGGCGACAACGCCCTGGCCGGGATGCAGAATCTGGTGATTGTCTCCGCGCTGCCGTTCGCCATCATCATGGCCGGCATGATGATCTCGCTGTTCAAGGATCTCCGGAAGGACCCGGCCACCTTGCGTTCGCGCTTCGCAGCGTCCGCAGTGGACAAGGCAGTCTCCACGGGTCTGGCCGAGCACGGAGATGACTTCGCGCTGCAGGTCGAACATGCCGAGGGCCACCGCGCCGCCGGCCAGGACTTCGACTCCCACGACCCCTCGGTCACCGAGTGGTACCGGCAGACCGATGAGGACGGCAAGGAGATCCCGTTCGAGTACGAGACCGCGTGGTCCTCGTCCCCCGTGGACGACCTTGCGGAGACCACTCCGGACAGCGAGGCTCCTTGGAAGAAGGGGAACGACTCCCCCACACAGCAGTAATCTGCGGTCATTAGCTGACTGTTCCTGAATTGGGGGCCTGGTGCGGATCGGCACCAGGCCCCCATTTTTGTGGGCGGATCGAACCGGAGCCGTCACATTCATGCAAAGTTTCGTAAAGTGGGGGTCATGTTCAAAATCGTCACGGTGTGCACCGGCAACATCTGCCGCTCCCCCATGGCCCACGCCCTGCTCGACGCAGAGCTGGCCAAGGCGGGTCTGCAGGACCGGGTGAGCGTGATCTCCGCTGGAATCAGCGATGAGGAGCACGGCAATCCCGTGGATTCCCGCGCCGTCACTGTGTTGTCCCGCAACGATCTCGAGTTGCCGGACCATCAGGCCCACCGCATCACCGACGACGAACTCCAGGACGCCGATCTGCTGCTGGCCATGACGGCCGCACATCAGGCCGAGCTGCGCCGTCGGCTGGGCGATGACCACGCCGAGAAGGTGCGGCTCATGCGCTCGTTCGGTGCGCAGGACAGCGACGGGGACGACCTGGACATCGCCGACCCCTGGTACGGCGGCGCGGAAGACTTCGACCTGGCCTGGGAACAAATCCAGGCGGCGGTCCCGCACGTGGTCTCCGAGGTCTCGCAGAGGCTCAAGACATCGTGATCGACCCCGAGGAAAATTTCGACGACGCCCTGTTCGCGGCTATCCCGAGGGCGTGAACTTGGCCCGGTTACTTCCCGTGCCCACGCAGCGACCGTTCATCGTCGGCATCGACGGCCGGTCCGGTGCCGGAAAAACCACCCTGACCGCACAGCTCGCCGCCGTGTTGGAGCGTCGCCACGATGTCACGGTGTTCCACCTGGAGGACATCTACCCGGGGTGGAACGGCCTGGAAGAGGGCATCGACCAGTACGTGAACGAGGTCCTGAAACCCCTGCGCAATGGGCAAGATGCTCATTGGACCGCGTGGGACTGGCTGACCAATGAGCCCGGCACTCCCCGGCTCACTCGCGCCGCAGAAATAGTGCTGGTGGAGGGCGTGGGAGCCTGCAATGAACTCGCCCGCCCCCTGCTCGACACCTCGGTGTGGGTCGAGCTCCCGGCAAACTTGCGGAAACTGCGCGCCCTGGAGCGCGACGGCCGCTCCTACGAGAAATTTTGGGATATCTGGGCCGAACAGGAACAGGCCTATCTCGCTGCGGATCCGGTCTGGGAGAACGCGGAAGTTCTGCACCCCGGACCGGCCCCGGAATCAGCAACATCTCCCGAAGACGGACAGGGACAGTCATGAGTGATGTGCAGCGCGCGGTAGTCATGATGGCCCCCGTGGATCAAGAGCCTCACCTGGTCGATCCCTCTCGACCGCTGGTCCTCATCGACGACGAGGGGCTGACCCGCGGCGACGGTGTCTTCGAGACAATGCACGCTCTGGACGGCGAGGTCTACAAGTTCGGTGCGCACTACCGCCGGCTCTGCGCGTCCGCCCGCTTGGCTCAACTCCCGGTGCCTTCGGAACAGTCCTGTCGGCAGGCCATTGAACTGGGGCTCGCGAACGCTGGCCCCGGAGGCGACGCCGGATTGGGTGCCGAGCACGCCATCAAACTCAGCATCAGCCGCGGCGCCCCGGTGGAGCACCGTGGGCATGGCTCACGGTCACCCCGGTCGGCGAAGCGACGTTCGCGGTGCGGCGCAACGGTGTCTCCGCCGTGCTGCTGCAGCGTGGCCACGATCCCGCGGAGGACTCCGGCTGCGCGTGGTTGCTCCCCGGCGCCAAGACGCTCTCGTACGCGGTCAATATGGCCGCCCTGCGTCACGCGCGGGATCTGGGCGCGGACGAGGCCATCTTCACCACCTCGACCGATCGTCGAGTACTCGAGGCGGCGACGTCGTCCGTGATTTGCGCGCGCACCGGCCACGGCGAGCGCACGCTGATAACGCCCGAACCTTCGCACGGCATTCTGCCGGGCACCTCGCAGGCGCGGATTTTCGCGGCGGCCCGCCAGGATGGCTGGCGCATCGACTACGGTCCCATCTACCCGGCAGACCTGCTCCGCGCCGACGCCGTGTGGCTCACCTCGTCCGTGCGGCTCGCTGTGCCCGTTGTGCGACTGGACCAGCAACCGCTGCCGCACAGCCGTGAGCTCACGGAGCTGCTCACCGGTTACCTGGTGGGTCGCTGACGCGGAACTCCGCGGCACCGATCGCACGACTTGAGTGCGGTCGGCATCCAGGGCGGTAGGCATCCACACTGCCGAGTCGAGACCCTTGACTACTGCCAGATGAACCGGTGCGTCCCCATCAGCATGGATACCGCAATGGCACCCACCGCGATCAGCACCGCAGCGCCGCCCGTGTAGAGGTCCACGCGGCTGTAGCTGGGCACACGCGCCCACGTACGCTTTCCGGCGCCGAACCCGCGCGCTTCCATGGTCATCGCCAAGCGAGTGGCCCTGCGGAGCGACTGAACCAGCAGGGTGAACGCCTGACCGCCGAACTCCTTGGTCATCCCCACCGGCCCGCGGTCGTTGCCGGCACCGCGGGCACGCCGAGCCGAGGCCAGGACGGACCATTCCTTGACCATGACCTCCACCAGGCGCAGCGCCGCCAATGAGGCCAGCACGAAACGCTCGGGCAACCGCAAGGTTTGCGCCAGACCGTCCGCCAGATCCGTGGGGTCGGTGGTGAGCAGCACCGTGATGCCGGGCAGCGCGATGGCCAGGCCACGCAGCGCGATAGCGGCACCGGCCGCCAACGACCCGGTGGTCACGGTGATCCACCCCAGATTCAGCAGCACCGTGCCGCCCTCCGGGGACAGCATGGCGGTGCCCCAGCCGCTGATGAGCGCCGCCACCGTGATGGGCCACAGAGTGAGAAGCAGGCGCAGCGGTTTCTGCCCCGCCGCGCTGAGCAGGATCAGTTGGCCGAGCAGCGCGATGCCACTGGTCACCGGGTCCGCGCTCACCACGAGCACGGCGGTGATGAGCAGGGCACCCAGCAGTTTGACCACGGCATTGGAGCGGCCTACGGGGCTGAACCGGGCGGTGTCCCCGATAGTCGTGACGCTCATGCTCCCAACCTCATTTCCACGGCGTTGAGGGCCTTGATGAGTTCACGGTCGTGGGTCACGGCCACCACGGCGGTGCCGCGTTCCATCTCCTCGACCAGCATGGTGACCAGTTCGCGCCACGTTTCTGCATCCTGGCCGAACGTGGGCTCGTCCAGGATCAGCACCTCCGGGGCGGAGGCCAGCACGGTGGCCACCGACAGTCGCCGCTTCTGCCCGCCGGACAGCGTGAACGGGTTGGCATCCGCGATGTCCTCGAGATCCAAGCGTCGGAGGAGGCTGTCGATGCGCTCTTCGTTCACGCCGGGTCCTGCCCCGTGACGTGCCGCCTGAAGCGGGCCGTATTCCAGTTCCGCACGCACGGTGGAACACAGGAACTGGTGCTCGGGGTGCTGGAACACACTGCCGATGCGGGTGATGAGTTCGGATCCCTCCCACAGGGAGGGGTCCGCGGGTGCATCCCCGGCGAGGGCCTCCGTGGCCAGCACGGTTCCGGCGCACGGCAACAGTAGTCCCGCGAGGGTCAGGGCCAGCGTGGATTTTCCCGCGCCGTTCTGTCCGGTGATGGCCAGCGCCTGCCCCGCTCGCACGGTCAGGTTGATGTTCGCCGCGGCCGGAATAGCATTCCCGTTACCGAATACATCCGTTTCAACGGGCCTTCCCTTGGCCCAGGCCTTTCGCCCACGACGACGCCGCCGCGCCACCACTCGCGAGTTCGGTTGTGTTCGGCTCGCGGCCAGCCCGCGCGTTTCCAACAGTGGCGCGGCCTGCGCATCGCGTGCCGGGGCAGGGCGAGTGTGGGGTGTCCAGTCCGGAACCCATGTGCCCTGCTTTTGCAGCAGCTCACGAGCGTCCACGAGCACGTCCTTGGTCGGACCGTCGAAGGCGATGCTTCCGTGATCATCAAGCACGATCACGCGGTCCACCACGGACTCCCAGAGACCCACGCGATGCTCGACCACGATCAGGGTGGTACCTGCCATTGCCACCACGCGGTCCACGGCGTCGCGCAGCTCGACCGCTCCCTGCTCGTCCACGCTGGCGGTGGGTTCGTCCAGCAGCAACAGTTGCGGGTGCATGGCCATGGTTCCGGCCAGCGCCAGGCGTTGCTTCTGGCCACCGGACAGTGCGGTCGTGGAGTGATCCAGCGGCAGGTCCAGACCGACTTCGGCGAGGGCGGCACCCACCCGAGGCCAGATCTGCTCGCGAGGTACGGCGAGATTCTCCAGGCCGAAAGCGACGTCGTCGCCCACGCGCGCCAGGATCACCTGTGTCTCCGGGTCTTGGTGCATGAAGCCCACCGACCCGCGGGCGTCGCGCGGGTCCAGGCCGTTGACGGTGAGATCCCCGGAACGGGACTCACCGTCCGGGTCTTGTTCGACCCCGGCCATGGCCTGGAGCAGTGTCGATTTTCCGGCACCCGATGGGCCCAGCAGCATCACGCGCTCACCCGGCCGGATCCGGGCGCTGACCGCGCTCAAGGACGGCTGTTCGCGGCCCGGGTAGTGCCACCCGAAGTCCGTGAGCACCACTTCCGCCCCGCGCTGCTCCACGGCCACGTGCGAACTCATCGCCGCGCTGCGCCCGAGGCCAGGCCGTTGAGCACTCCCGTCTTCTGCAACGCACGGGTGACCAACCACATCAGAACACCGGCGATGATCGCACCGGACAGCGTGGTGAGAGATGCGTAGACCACTTGCTGGTCGAGGGCCCATTCGAAGTTGTACATGATGTTCTCGCTGACGCCCATGAACAGTCCGGCCAGGGCCCCACCCGCGGCGGCAACGGCCAAACCGAACTTCCGGTAGCGGGTCAGCAGGAACACGATTTCCACGGCCGCACCTTGCACCAGACCGGAAATGATCACGGTCCACCCGAAGTGCGTGCCCAGGAAACCCTCCAGGACGGCTGCGAGCAACTCGCAGAAAATAGCCGCGCCGGGCTTACGAATGATCAGCGCGCCCAGGCTTCCGGCGATCAGCCAGCCGCCGCCGATCATGCCGGTCGCCGGCGGATAGGCCACAGCAGCAGTGGTCGCCACCGGGTAGAGCAGATTAGCCCACGCCCAGAAGACGACCGCGCATACGGCGGCCAGCACCGCGGCCACCACGATGTCCACCACGCGCCACGACTTCTGAGGCGTGTTCTTGCGCGTACGAGATGTGTTGGTCTGAACCTGTGTCATGTTTCATCCTCCTGATGAGTACAGGAGGGGAAAGAACCATGCACGGATCATGCACGGGTCCTTTGAGATGCTCGACTCCCTATCGCCGGTATTAGCCGGATCAGGTTCGAGGGTCTGCGCTGGCGCGCACTCTCAGCGCCATTCGGGCGCTCCCCTGTCGTTAGTAGCTCATCTTAGACCACAAGTTCAGACCAAAGGAAAGCGGCGGGTCACGTTCATTGAACGTGACCCGCCGCTTGCACGGATCGGGCAGACTCAGATTTCGGACTGCGACGTATTGTCCTGATCGTCCTCGTTGAGTTTGGCCATCGCGCGCTGCACGCCCACCTTGACCAGGGTGGTCACCAAACCGGTGAGGAGAGCCCACACGATGATGTCGCGCCAGGCCTCGTCCGGATCGGGGTTCTTGGCGGGAGGCTCATTGCCGGTGACCTTCTTCCACCCCGCGGTCAGGACCTTTGTGGCCACTGCGGTTCCGCCCAGCGATGCGGCGGTGCTGGCCAAATCAATTGCTTTGCTCATCGAACGCTCCTCTTCATGGTTCACAGTTCTCCACCAAGCATACGAACCACTGGGTGGTTCTACGACAACTTCAGCCCCTGCCGGGCCGAGAATTTTAATCCTCGCGCCGGGTACTCGCGTAATCGACCACGTTCTTGAGGTCGTCCTGAGTGAGGTTCTCCTCGTGCAGGTGCTTGGACCGGTACGCCGAACGCCCCACCATGTGGGCCGACACAGGAACGGTCAGCAGCATGAAAATCCACGCCAGGATCAACAACGGGATCATCTTGGGGTCACGGCCCTCGATCGCCACCGCGGTCAGCAGCAACAACAGACCGAATACCTGGGGCTTGGTACCCGCGTGCATCCGGGAAAGCAGGTCCGGGAATCGCACCAGGCCCACGGCAGCGGCCAGCGACATGAGGCAACCGACCACCATGCACACGGCGGCGACAATATCCAGAATGAGTTCGAGCGTCATGGCTTCCCCGTTCCCACGTTGCGGGCCACGGTCACGGATCCCAGGAATCCGATGAGCGAGACGATGACCAACAGGAAGATGTTGTTCATGTGGTGGTTGTAGACCATCTCGATGGCCAGGGACGCACCCACAATGGCCAGCAACACGTCACTGGCGATCACACGGTCCAGGAGTGAAGGTCCCTTGGCCAGGCGGTAAATGGCGCCGGCCGCAGCCAGTACCAGAAAGACTCCGCAGATCCACACGGCTATCTCGAACATGGCCTACTCCTTTCCCCGGTCGGATGACTCGCCTGCGCGGTGCATCTGCGTGGACGGTGAATGAATCATGCCGGTCGCGGTGGTGTCATCACCCTTGGACTCGTGCTTCAGCGCCTTCAACTGGTCCTTGTTGCCCATGATCCGAATCCACGCGGCCTCGATTCGGAGGGCGGACTTCCGGAAGATCTCCGCTTGCTCCTCGTTGGAGACGTCCAGGACGTGGAAGTACAAGATGCCCGAACCGCGATCCACCTCGATCACCAGCGATCCCGGGATCAGGGCCATGGTGTGTCCCACGGCGGTCATCAACAGGTCGTTGTTCTGTCGCAGCTTCACGCCCACCACAGCGTTGTGCACGTTAGGACCTTGCAGGAGTGCAAGTTTGAACACGTGGAAACTCGCTTTGGCCACCTGCCAGATGAACGTCACCACGAATACGGCGAAGTGGAGGACGTTGAAGCGGCCGGAGAGTTTGACGGGTGGCAGCGTCAGAGCACGGGTCACCATGAAAGCGAGGATCAGCCCGAAGGCCAGGTTCCCCAGGCTCCAGTCGCCCCACAGCGCGCCCCACACCACGACCAGCCACAGCAGTAGCGGGATGTCGGCGCGGAACGTGCTCTGGGAACGCTTCAGTGTGGGAGAAGTACTCACTGTGCCTCCTCACTCACGCCGCCCTGGCCCACCGGGGCGAAGACGGCATCGATGTAACGATCCGGGTTGATCAAGTTCTGTGAGGCGTTATCCGCCAGGTCGAACAGCGGACCGGCGAACACGGTCAGGGCAACACCCACGACCACCAGCGCCGTGGTGGCTCCCACCATGAAGCTCGGCATGAGCACCACGGCGTCCCGGCCGGCAAACGTGCTCGACTCGTCTCGCGAGGCCGGACCGGACGTCCGGGGCCGCTTGCCGTCCCTCGTGCGCGAACGGAGCACAGGATCGGGGTACTCTGCGTCGTCCACGCTGCGCAGGAACACGCGGATCCACACACGGATCAAGGCGAGCAGGGTCAGCAGCGAGACGAACACGCTGACGCCCACCAAGAGGTAGTCCAGGCTGGTTCCTCGGGTCACGCCCGCTTCCAGGAGACCCACCTTGCCCAAGAAGCCGGAGAACGGCGGAATGCCACCAAGGTTCAGGGCCGGGATCATGTACAGAATGCCGAGCAACGGTGAGATCTTGAGCATGCCCGCGAGGCGATCCACGTTGGTGGAGCCGCCACGCCGTTCGATCAGGCCAGCAACCAGGAACAGGCTGGTCTGGATCACGATGTGGTGGGCAATGTAATAGACCACTGCCGCCAACGCGGCCTCGGTCCCCACTGCGATGCCGAAGATCATGTACCCGATGTGACTGATCAGCGTGAACGAGAGCATACGTTTGATGTCGATCTGGGCCAGCGCACCCAGGATGCCCACCAGCATGGTGAGCAGGGCGACCCACATGAGTAGGTCGTTGATCTGTGTTCCGGGGAACAACAGGGTCTCGGTACGGATGATCGAGTAGACGCCCACCTTGGTCAACAGGCCCGCGAACACGGCGGTCACCGGTGCGGAGGCGGTCGGGTAGGAGTCGGGCAGCCAGAACGACAGCGGGAAGATTGCGGCCTTCACGCCGAACGCGATGAGCAGCATCAGGTGCAGCTGCATCTGGGTGCCTGCGGCAGGTCCGCCAACTTCATGGACAGATCGGCCATGTTCACCGTGCCTGTGGCGCCGTAGATCATGCCGATCGAAATCAGGAACAGCACGGAGGAGATCACCGAGACCACCACGTAGGTGACGCCGGCACGGATGCGCTGCACGGTTCCGCCCATGGTCAGTAGCACGTAGGAGGCGGTCAGCAGGATCTCGAAACCCACGTACAAGTTGAACAGGTCTCCGGCGAGGAACGCGTTGGAGACACCGGCCACCAGGATCAAGAAGGTGGGGTAGAAGATCGAGATGGGGCCCTCGTCGTCGCCGTCGGCGACGCCCTCGCCCGCCGCGTAGATCAACACCGCCAAGGAAACGACCACGGAGACCACGAGCATCAGGGCGGACAGCTGGTCGACGACCATCACGATGCCGAAGGGTGCGGCCCAATCACCCAGGTGGATGGCCTGCGGGCCCTGGTTCCACACGGTGATCATGATCATCACGTTCAACGCCAGAGTCACGCTCATGGCACCGATCGTCACGAAGCGCTGCAACCGGTTCCGGTGCACGATCAACATGTTCATCGCGGCGCCCAGGAAGGGGATCACCACGGCCAGCGGAGCTAGCTGCGCGAAGTCATAGTTCATGATCGACCCTCCTCTCCGGTGTCCTCGGGTCCGTGACCCTCATGGCGATGGCCCTCTGCGTGTTCGACGTAGTCCGGTGATGAAGGGGCAGCCAGGTGCTGTGCTCGGTGATGTCCGGGGGACTCAGTGGCTTCCTCTTCGTTGTGACGTGGCCGTACGGGCGGAGTGTCCGAGTCGGTGAACTCGGAGGAGTCCTGGGGCATGGCGTCGTCGTCCTCGGCGTCGTAGGCGGACTGCTGTGCCACGCGACGGTCTTCAAGGTCGTCCTGGATCTCGTCGCGGCGGGCCAGGGTCCAGGAGCGGTAGATCATGCTCAGGATGAACGCCGTGGTGGCCAGCGAAATCACGATCGCGGTCAGGATCAACGCCTGCGGTAGGGGATCCGAGTACTCGGATCCGTCAAGATCCTTGTTGTAGAGCGGAGCGAATCCGGGGGCGCCACCCGCGTGCAGGATCAGTAGGTTGGTGGCGTTGGTCAAGAGCATGATGCCCAGCAACACGCGGGTCATGGAGCGTTCCAGGAGCAAGTACACGCCCACGGAGTACATCACGCCCATGACCACGAGCAATGTCAGGTTGACAGTCATCCCTGCACCTCCGTGGGGTTGCCACCCGTGGCCGAGGCTCCGGGTCCGTTGGACGTGGTTGCGGAAGCGGAGTCCCCCACGCGCTGCGCGGAGACGGACGGACCGCTGCGGGTCACGCGGATGCGAGAACCACCGCCCTTCTTGGTGGTGCCGTCGAAGGCCTCACGTTCCTTACGCTCGTCGATGCGCCCGCCCAACGAACGCAGGATGTCCAGGACCAGTCCGATCACGATCAGGTAGACACCGATGTCGAAGATCACGGAGGTCACGAATTTCACGTGGCCGAACACGATCATGTCCCACTCGAACGTGTAGCTCTGCATGACGGTGCCACCGAAAAGCACGGGCACGATCGAGTAGAGCGAGGCGATGGCCAGACCCGCACCGAGCATCCAACCGGCATTGACCGGGGTGGCCCGTTCCAGTTCGTAACGGCCGCCGGCCAGATAGCGCAGCGTGAGCGCCAGGGCGGCCATGAGGCCACCGGCAAAGCCGCCACCGGGGTCATTGTGCCCGGCGATCAGCAGGTAGATGGAGACCATCATGAAGGTGTGGAACAGCAACCGTGCGATCACTTCGAAGATGATGGAGCGCCGTTCGGGTGCCAGCGTCCGGCCGGCCAGGATGAACGGGTCGGCATCCGGGCGTGATGAGAAGCGACGGGCCAGATCCAGCTGCTCGGTGTTGACGTTCTGCGAATGGGCGGCCGCGTTCATCGTGCGGATCATCTTGAGTTCAGACGTGTCCAGCTGGTGCCGCTCGCTGCGCAACCTGTCGCCACGGCTCTTCACGAAGATCAACGAGGCGATGCCGGTGGCCGCCACGACCAGCACGGTGATCTCACCGAAGGTGTCCCACGCGCGGATGTCGACCAGGATCACGTTGACCACGTTGGCGCCGTCGCCCTCTTCGTAAGCCAGGCGAGGCAGGTCGAGCGAGATGCGCTCGGCGGAGCGGGACGAGATCGAGAAGGCCGCAAGGGCCATCATGAACAGCCCGAACGCCACGGCGAAGATCACGCGGAAGGCCTTGCGACCGGCGGGTCGGCGGTTCCACAGTGGACCGGGCAGCGAACGCAGCGCCAGCACGAAGGCCACCAGCATGATGGTCTCCACGAGCGTCTGGGTCAGCGCCAGGTCCGGGGCACCCTGCAGGGCGAAGATGAGCGCAAGGCCGTAACCGGTCACGGAAACGAGCAGCACCGCGAGGAACCGCTTGCCCGCGGTGAGCACCAACAGTGCCGCCACGATCATGGCAATGCCGGTGACCAGCTGGCCCGGGGAATCCGCGTAGCGGGTGTCGGCCAACGGCGGGGTTTCGTACCAGAACAGCGCGATCAGGGGCACCACGATCGCGGTAACCAGGATGACCGACAGGTAGAACTTCAGCGAACACGCTGTGTGCGACCGGTGACCCACACGGCCACCAGGTCCAGTGCGTTGACGATCTTTCGGTAAACGAAGTCACCGGTGGGAACCTCCGGCAGCCTGTCCTGGAACTGGCCCACGGGGCGGCGAGCGAAGTACAGCACCGCACCCAAGGCGATGATCAGCGCGGACAGGCCCAGGGCCACGGTGAATCCGTGCCACAGCACCAAGTGCACCCCGGATTCGGCGGCGTCGGAGAACTCCTCCTGATAGGGCTTGATACCGGCTTCCATGGGCTTGGGGTACAGACCGAACACTACGGTGAGGACTGCCAGAACGGCCGGGGCCAGGATGAAACCCCACGGGACCGGCTTGAAGTCACCGATGACCGACTGGCCATCCTCTGCGGTGTCCAGTTCGGAGAATTGTCCTGGCTTGCGGGCGAAGCCACCCCACATGAAGCGCGCGCTGTAGGCGAAGGTCAGGATGGAGCCGATGACCACGCCCACGAGCATGATCATGCCCAGGGGTTCCGCGCTGTGGTCCACGAGTGCGGTGAGCACGGCTTCCTTAGTCACGAAACCGAACAGCGGTGGCACACCCGCCATGGACGCGGCACCGATGAGCGAAACGACGAACAACTTGGGAGCACTGCGCCCCACACCCGAGAGCCTGCGGATGTCTCGCGTTCCGGCCTGGTGGTCGATGATGCCCACGCACAGGAACAGGGTGGCCTTGAACAGACCGTGGGCCATGACCATGCCCATGCCGGCCATGGCCGTGTCCGCGGAACCAAAACTGATGACCGCGGTGATGAAGCCCAACTGACTCACGGTGCCGTAGGCGAGGATGAGTTTGAGGTCGAACTGGCGCAGGCCACCCAGCGCCGAAGATCATGGTGGCCAGACCCAGGGAAACCGTGACCGGCAACCACCACTCGGTCGCGGCGAACCCCGGAGCGAAGCGTGCCACCAGGTAGATGCCGGCCTTGACCATGGCCGCAGCGTGCAGGTATGCGGAGACCGGCGTGGGTGCGGCCATGGCCGCGGGAAGCCAGAAGTGTGTGGGGAACAGCGCGGACTTGGAGATCGCGCCGGCCAGGATCAGGATAATGGCCGCGTTGAGGGTGGCGGACGTCGCCATCAGTTCCGGGGCGGCGTCGACAATCTGTGAGACGCGGTAGGTCCCCGCGGCCTCGCCCAGCATGATCATGCCCACGAGCATCGCCAGGCCACCCGCGGTGGTGATCACGAGCGCCTGCAACGCGGCGCGACGAGCGGCGAGCTTGGTGCGCGAGTAGCTGATCAGCAGGAACGACAGGACCGAGGTGATTTCCCAGAAGACGAAGAGCACCAGGAGGTCGTCCGCGGTGACCAGACCGAACATGGCCCCGGCGAACGCCACGAGCTGCGCTGCGAAGGCCCCGATCCCGTCCGCATCGGACTTGAAGTACAGCGCACAGTAAATCAACACGAGTGCGCCCACACCCAGGATCAGCAGGCTCATCATGTAGGCGAGCGCGTCCATGCGGAAGGCCAGGGTGATCCCCAGCTGCGGGATCCACTCGAGGGTGCTGTACCACTCGCCGGATTCACCGTAGACGCGGGGAGTTTGAGTGAACAGCCAAATCAACGAACCAAGGGGCACCAGTGCCACGGCGTAGAAGCCGGATCGTCCGGTTCGTTTGAGGATCGCTGGCGCACACAGGGCTGCAAGGCCGTGGAGGAGCAGCACAGCGAGCATAGAAACCTAAACCTCTCTGGAGGTCACAAACAGCATGGACATGACCCCCACGAAAGGCACGGTTCTACCCAGGCGGACGGGCCGGAAGATTCCTGCCAATCCTAACAAAGCGCATAAATGACACGTCCACATTTTCCTCTGGGTGAACCGAGGAACGAAAAGCTCGCGCGCCACCCCGTTAATTCTTTACCCGCGGGTCACATCTGGGCCCTAGGGTGGGGGCCATGACCACTCAAGCCCGGGAGACCGTGGGAACGCGCGCACAGGTCCTCGCCTGGTGCTTGTGGGACACGGGATCCTCAGCGTTCCACGCGATCATGCTCACCTTCGTGTTCACCGTGTACCTGACAAGTTCGTCCTTCGGCTCACCCGAGCACACGTCTGCCGTGCTGAGCGCGGGCATGGCCATCGCGGGCTTCTTCATCGCCCTGACCGCCCCGTTGATCGGGCAGCGCTCGGACGCACCTCGCTCCCGTTCCCGCTTCTTGGGTGTCAACACGGTGTTGCTGGCGCTCTTCACGGGCCTCGCGTTCTTCGCCCGCCCCGAGCCGTCCTTCCTGATCTTCGGTGTCGCAATGATCGCCATCGCCAGCATCGTGGCCGAGTTCGCCGAGGTCAGTTACAACGCCATGCTCCCCGGTCTGGCCGGCCCCCGGAAGATCGGTGCGGTTTCCGGTTGGGGCTGGGGTGCCGGCTACTTGGGCGGCATCGTGGCGTTGGCGTTCGTGCTCTTCGGCTTCGTCCAGCCCGGTTTTCTGGGGATCGCCACCGAGGACGCCCTCAATTACCGTTCTGTGGCCCTGTTCAGCGCCGTGTGGGTTCTGGTGTTCTCACTGCCCCTGATGCTGCGCGCTCGCAGCATGCCCTACCGCCCACTCGAGATCGACGACGACGCCGCCTCACCCGCCCCGCGCCGCGCATCTTGGCCTCGTACAGAGATTTGTTCCGCACAATTGCCAGGGTCTGGCGCCGTTCCCCCGCCACCGTCTACTTTTTGCTCTCCTCCGCCATCTTCCGCGACGGGCTCGCCGGTATCTTCACGTTCGGCGGCGTTCTTGCGGCGGGTACCTTTGGTTTTTCGATGTCCGAGGTCATCATTTTCGCGGTGGTCGCCAATATCGCCGCAGCGCTCGGCGCGATCGTGGGCGGCAAGTTCGACGACGCCGCCGGCCCCCGTGCCGTGATCGTCGTGTCGCTGCTCGGCATCATGGTCGCGGGTTCCGTCTTGTTGTACTGGGAGGGCTCCACCGCGTTCTGGGTGTGCGGCCTGGCGCTGTGCTTGTTCGTGGGACCTGCTCAAGCGGCGTCGCGAACTTACCTGGGACGACTGACCCCGTCCGGTCGCGACGGGGAGATGTACGGCCTCTACGCCACCACGGGTCGAGCCGTCAGCTTCCTGGCACCCCTGATGTTCGGCATTTTCGTCACCGCGTTCGGTGCCAGATCTGGGGCATCCTGGGGATCCTGAGTGTGGTGGGCGTGGGGTTGCTCCTGCTGCTGTTCACGCCCAAGCCACCCAAGGGCTTCACGACCGTTCAGGCCTGATGACACCAGTACGCCGCAGATGCCTTACACGGCATATACGGCGTTCCACTCCATCGGGCAGGGGCGTGGACGTCCTATTCGACCGGCGATCGGTGAAAGTTCACATGGCTGCGCGAGGCCGTGGGTCCGCGCTGACCCTGATACCGGTTCCCGTAGGTGCCGCTACCGTAGGGGTGCTCCGCGGCGGACGAGAGCTGGAAGAAGCACAACTGCCCCACCTTGGAACCCGGCCACAGCTTGATGGGGAGCGTGGCCATGTTGGACAGTTCCAGCGTCACGTGGCCGGAGAATCCGGGGTCGATGAACCCCGCGGTGGAGTGCGTGAGAAGGCCCAACCTACCCAGGGAGGATTTACCCTCGAGTCTCGCGGCGACGTCGTCGGGGAGCGTGACCTTTTCGTAGGTGGCGCCCAGGACGAACTCGCCGGGATGCAGCACGAATGGTTCGTCGGGGTCGACCTCGATCAACCGCGTGAGTTCGGGTTGCTCCTGGGCGGGATCGATGTGCGCGTACTTGTGGTTGTCGAACAACCGGAACCACCGGTCCAGGCGCACGTCCACGCTGGCGGGCTGGATCATGGCGGGGTCGTACGGTTCCAGCTTCACACGGCCAGAATCCATGAGGCTGCGAATATCACGATCGGAGATGAGCACGATTACACGGTAGTGCACCGGTACCGGTCACAGAGGTTTTATCATGACCACCCGCGCGGCAGGATCCAGTCCCTGCGCGGTTTCACGGTCGACCACAGCACGCAGCTCCGGGGACCACTCTCCCTCCGGCAGTTCGCGGAAGCCCAGGCGCGCGTAGTAGGGCGCGTTCCACGGAACGTCTCGGAACGTGGTCAGGGACAGTCCGTCCAAGCCTTGGGTCTCGGCCCAATCACCCACGGTGTCGATGAGGGCCGCACCAATGCGCCGCCCGGCCAGCCTGGGGTGAACCGAAACCTGCGCGATGTGGGCATTGGCCCGATCAGCTCGACGGCGCAATACGCGGCCGGTTCTCCCGCGTCGTCGGTCGCGACCCATAACCGGCCCGCTCGTTGGAAGCCACCCAGCCAGGTCAGACTGGGCGGGACGTCGAGTGCGATCTCAGGCATGCCGACGTCCGCGAACTGCTTTCCCGCCGCTACTTCGATGTCCTGAACGGCCATGAGGTCTCGCGGTTCGGCTGGTCTGATCATGGGGGCTTCCACCTGCTGGTTCGTAGGCTGGGTCATGAAGAGGGGAAGAAAGTCCCCGCTGAAGTTGTTGTAGACTCGGTGGCGTTCAATCGGGCCGCCAGGTCTGATTGGTGCAACGCGCGGCTGTAGCTCAATGGTAGAGCGCACGCTTCCCAAGCCTGATACGCGGGTTCGATTCCCGTCAGCCGCTCCACATAACGCGCCACCGCCCCGGGAGACCTTCGAGGACCCGGGGTTTGTGTTACACATTGCACGCGTCGAGGAGCACCCATGCTGCGCACCATGTTTACCGGCAAGATCCACCGAGCAACCGTGACCCAGGCGGACCTGCACTACGTGGGGTCCGTAACCGTGGACCAGGACCTGCTGGACGCCGCCAACATCCTGCCGGGTGAACAGGTGTCCATCGTGGACATCGACAACGGTGCCCGCCTGGAGACGTACACGATCGCCGGCGAGCGCGGCAGCGGCGTGATCGGAATCAACGGTGCCGCAGCACATCTGGTGCACCCGGGTGATCTGGTGATCCTGATTTCCTACGGACTCATGGACACCGCGGAAGCCCAGAATTACAACCCCCACGTGGTGCACGTGGACGAGAACAACAAGATCGTGGCGCTGGGTTCGGACCCCGCGGACGCCGTCACCGGAGACATGGTGCGCCCGCCCCAGGCTCGCGATCACACGGAGGCCCAGGAAGACGCCGCTGTAGCGGCGCTGTAGCCACCGCGGTGGCTCTCGGATCCGCTCTCCCGCTCGGAGAACAGCACCCGAACTTCATGGCTGAGAAGGCTCATCCATGAGCGGTGTGTTCTCCGGGTTCTTCATCATTTGGACCGTGATCGGCGTGGGCTACCTGGTGGGCCGCTCAGGCTTCCTGGGTCCGCACGGACAGGTGGTGCTGTCCAAGCTCTCCTTCTATGTGGCCTCTCCGCCGCTGCTGTTCCTGACCATTTCGCAAGCGGACATCGCCCAGATGTTCTCCACTCCCCTGCTGATTGCTGCCGCGTCCGCGTGGCTGACCATGGGCCTGTACGCGGTGGTTGCTCGGTTCGCGCTCAAGCGCGACACCTCGACCGTGGTCATGGGCTCGCAAGCCGCAGCACAGGTGAACGCCGCCAATTTGGGCATTCCCATCGCGATGTTCGTCCTGGGGGACGCCTCCCAGGTGGCTCCCGTGATGCTGTTCCAACTGGCCATCAACTCTCCGCTGTACCTCACGGCCATGGACACGCTCACGGACGGTCACCGCCCCACCCCGTGGTCGATTTTCAAGAACACGTTCACCAACCCCCTGATCGTGGGGTCGCTGCTGGGCATCCTGTTCGGCGCGACCGGATGGCAGCTGCCCGATCTGGTGTTACAGCCCATCGAGCTGGTGGCCGGTGCCAGCATCCCCGCCATGCTGCTGGCTTTCGGCATGTCCCTGGTGGGCTCGCGCCCCCTGTCCGACAAGAAGGAACGCACGGACACCCTCATAGCGTCCTTCGCAAAACTCTTCATCCACCCCGCCCTGGCACTGCTCCTGGGGGTCCTGCTCGGTCTGGACGGCCACCCCCTCTACGCCGCGGTGATCATGGCATCTTTGCCCACTGCTCAAAATCTTTACGTGGCGGCGGTACGGTATAACCGCGCAACCACTGTGAGCCGTGACACAGTATTGGTCACCACAGTGTTCTCGATGATCACCATGGCAATCATTGCCGTAGTGCTTTCGTGACCGCGTCGGTCAGTCGGTGTGAAATACCCCACCAATAGACTGAGTAAATGCTGAGCAGCCTGTTGACCCTCCCGGGATCCATGGGCTCACTGCCCAGTGCATGACCTTGCCACAGGGGAGGAAACATAGTGAAAGCCACTCACACACCACGCACGGCGCGGAGGGGGCGCCGGATCCGAGGCGCTGTAGCGCTCGCGGGCGCGTCAGCAATGTTGCTGACGGCGTGCGGTTCGCAAGAATCGGGTCCGCCCACGCTGACGTGGTACATCAACCCGGACGACGGCGGACAGGCCGAGATCGCGGAACAGTGCTCCGCGGCGTCGGACGGGAAGTACAAGATCGAAACGTCGCTGCTGCCCCGCGATGCGTCCTCGCAGCGTGAGCAGCTGGCGCGCCGTTTGGCCGCTGGCGACACGTCCATGGACATCATGAGCCTGGATCCACCGTTCGTTCCCGAGCTCGCCGAGCCCGGGTTCCTGGCCAAGCCGCCGGCGGACGTGGTCGAACGGACCACGGCGGACACACTGGAGGGCCCGCTCGAGGGTGCCAAGTGGAACGGTGAGGTCGTGGCCGTTCCGTTCTGGGCCAATACGCAGCTGCTCTGGTATCGGAAGTCGGTCGCGGAGGCCGCGGGTCTGGACATGTCCAAGCCCGTCACGTGGGATCAAATCATTGACGCCGCACGCAGCCAGGACAAGTACCTGGGTGTCCAAGGCACCCAAGCCGAGTCCATGACCGTGTGGGTCAACGGACTGGTCGCCTCGGCCGGTGGGGAGATCATCACCGCCGGCGAAGAAGGCCAGGACGCGGACATCACCCTGGACACCGAGGCCGGAAAGAAGGCCGCGGACATCGTGGGGACCATCGGTAAGGACGGCCTGGGCGGACCTGGCTTCCGACCCAGGACGAGAACTCATCCATGATCCAGTTCCAGGGGGACAAGGGCTCGTTCATGGTGAACTGGCCGTTCGTCTGGGCAGCGTCCAACGGTGCCGTGGAAGAAGGTTCGCTCGAGAAGGCGGTCGTGGACGACATCGGCTGGGCCCAGTGGCCCCGCGTCAACGCGGATGAGCCTTCCGCTCCGCCCCTGGGTGGCATCAACATTGGTGTTGGCGCCGATTCGCAGAACCAGGAGCTCGCGTGGGAGGCCGTGGAGTGCATCGTCACTCCGGAACACCAGTCCCAGTACTTCGCGACCAACGGCAACCCGCCGTCCTCCGCGAAGGCCTTCGACGACGCCGCGGTGCGAGAGGCATACCCGCAGCGCCCGTCATCCGGGAATCTCTGGACAACGCGGCACCTCGCCCGCAGACTCCGTACTACAACGAGATTTCCACCGCTATCCAGCAGGAGTGGACGCCCCCGCAGAGCGTGAATGAAAACACTCCCAAGGAGACCACTGCCTTTATTGAGCAAGTCCTGAAGGGAGATGCGCTGCTGTGAGTACGACAGTCGACTCTTCGACCCCAACATCTCAGACGAACCGAGCGCCCAAGGGCAAACGGCAGATCTCGGACCGCGTACGGGCAGAACGCAAACTCGGCTGGCTCTTGGCCGGCCCGGCGTTCATCATCATGTTGCTGGTGACCCTGTACCCCATCGCGCAGGCCGTCTACGACTCCTTGTTCAGCTTCCGCCTCACGGCACCCGGTGACAAGGAATTCGTCTTCCTGGGTAACTACGCCACGGTCTTCTCCGACATTCTCTTCTGGAAAGACCTGGGTGTCACCCTGTTGATCACCGTGGTCACTGTGGGTGTGGAACTCGTGCTCGGCCTGGCGCTCGCGCTGGTCATGCACAGCGCGATCAAAGCCACCCGCGGCCTGCTGCGCACCGCGATCCTGGTGCCCTACGGCATCATCACCGTGGTGTCCGCATTCGCCTGGTTCTACGCGTTCGACATCACCACTGGTTACGTGAACAACTGGTTCGACTGGGTGCCCGGTATCGGCCCCGACTTCAACTGGTTCTCTTCCGCAGGCCCGGCGTTGAGCATCATCATGGCGTCCGAGATCTGGAAGACCACGCCGTTCATCTCGCTGCTGTTGCTCTCCGGACTGGCACAGGTCCCGGGTGAACTCTCCGAGGCGGCCCGCGTTGACGGCGCGTCCGCTTGGCAGCGCCTGACCAAGGTGATTCTGCCGAACATGAAGGCCGCCATCATGGTGGCCGTGGTGTTCCGCGCGCTGGACGCGTTCCGTATCTTCGACAACATTTTCATCATGACCCAGGGCCAGTACGGCACGGAGGCGCTCTCGCTGCTCGCGTATCGAACCTCCATCGGACGCTGGAAATTGGCCTCGGCTCGGCGATCTCCGTGATCTTGTTCCTGTGCGTGATGCTCATAGCGCTCACCGCGATCAAGGTCTTCAAGGTGGATCTGGCCGGCTCTGGGAAGGGTAGGTAAACCGCCATGTTGAGCACTAAACAAAAGCTCGGATGGGCCATCGTCACCGTATTGGTGTTGATCTACGCGCTGTTCCCGGTGCTGTCCATCCTGATGACCTCGTTCAAGTCCCCGGCGGACCTGGCATCCGGCAAGTTCCTGCCCGCCCAGTTCGTCACCGACAACTACGAGCAGATCTTCGTGGGAGACGCCAAGGACCTGTTCCTGCCCGCGCTGTGGAACTCCATCGGTATCTCGCTGATCGCCACGTTCATCGCGGTGGTGCTGGCTACCCTGTGCGCCTACGCGATCGCCCGCCTGGACTTCCCGGGCAAGCGCATCGTGTTGACCACCGCGCTGATGGTGTCCATGTTCCCGGTGATCTCCATCGTGACGCCGCTGTTCAATCTGTGGCGTCAGGTGGGCCTGTACGACACCTGGCTCGGTCTGATCATTCCTTACCTGTCCCTGACCCTTCCGATCTCCATCTGGACGCTGGCAGCTTTCTTCCAGCAGATCCCGTGGGATCTGGAGCGCGCGGCCCAGGTCGACGGCGCTTCCACCTGGCAGGCGTTCCGCAAGGTGATCGTTCCGCTGACCGCACCTGGTGTGTTCACCACCGCGATCATTGCGTTCTTCATCGCCTGGAACGACTTCGTGTACGGCATCGGTCTGACCTCCACCTCGGCGGCCCGTCCGGTCCCCGCGGCGCTGGCGTTCTTCACGGGTGCCTCGCAGTTCGAGGATCCCGCCGGCGCAATTTCCGCAGCGGCGATCATCGTGACCATCCCCGTGGTGCTGTTGGTCCTGGCCTTCCAGCGCCAGATCGTTTCCGGTTTGACCCAGGGCGCGGTCAAGGGTTGATCCCGCCGGTCCCTCAACACTTCAAGCTCAATCACAGTAAGGACTGAGTAGACATGGCATCAATTACCATGCAGAACCTCGTCAAGAAGTACGACGACGGTTTTCCGGCGGTCAATGACGTCTCCATTGACGTGGCCGACGGTGAATTCCTGATCCTCGTGGGCCCCTCGGGTTGCGGTAAGTCCACGCTCCTGCGCATGGTCGTGGGACTCGAGGACATCACGAGCGGTGACCTGCTCATCGACGGCGAGCGCGTCAACGACAAGGCTCCCCGTGACCGCAACCTGTCCATGGTGTTCCAGAACTACGCTCTGTACCCGCACCTGACCGTGTACGAGAACATTGCGTTCCCGTTGCGGTTGTCCAAGGGTCAGTTCTCCAAGGACGAGATCGACCGTAAGGTCCGTGCGGCCTCGGAGACTCTGGATCTGGACGAGCATCTGGAGCGCAAGCCGGCCAACCTCTCCGGTGGTCAGCGTCAGCGTGTGGCCATGGGTCGCGCCATCGTGCGTGACGCGGATGCGTTCCTGTTCGACGAGCCGCTCTCCAACCTGGACGCCAAGCTCCGTGGCCAAATGCGCACGGAAATCGCCCAGTTGCAGCGCCGGATGGGCATTACCTCCATCTACGTGACCCACGACCAGACCGAGGCCATGACCCTCGGCGACCGCGTCGCGGTGCTCAAGAAGGGTGTGCTGCAGCAGATCGCCTCCCCGCGTGAGCTGTACGAACAGCCGGCCAATCTGTTCGTGGCGGGCTTCATCGGCGCACCGTCCATGAACTTCCTGCCGGCGCGCATCGAGGGCAATGTGTTCAAGACGCCCATCGGTGACATCGAGGTCCCGGAGCGCGTTCAGCAGAAGGTGTCGGGCAAGAACGACATCGTGCTGTTGGGCCTGCGTCCCGAGCACTTCGAGGACTCCAAGTTCGTGGACGAGGCCAAGGTGCCCCACGGCACCACGTTCGAGGCCGAGTTCACCCACACCGAGTGGCTGGGTAACCAGCAGTACGGCTACATCCAGTTCGAGCAGGACCAGGCCGTCAAGCACAAGCTGGACGAGCTGGCCAAGGACCTGGACGCGGACGAGATGCCCTCGCAGGTGGTCGTGTCCTTGGACGCTTCCTCCCGCATCCGCGGTGGCACGGCGGCCAACATCTGGTTGGACGCCGCCGCATGCACGTGTTCGATCCCGAGACCGGTGAAAACCTCACCCGCGACGAGGAGGCCGGTGCGGAGCTGACCCGCGAGGCCACCGAAGAGCGCGAGGCCGAGATCGAGCGCGCGCGTCAGAAGGCCGACCGCGCATCGGGTCACGACAACCGTGACAACGGTGCGGCTCACGCGGGCGACCGCGATGCTCGTGGCACGGATGCCCGTGACCGCGATGTCACCGCTGATCGTTCCGAGGCGGACGCTCGTCGCGCGGACACCGGTGACGGCAATGCCACCGGTGATCGCCCCGAGTCCGGTGGCCGCCACCGCGCGGACGATGCTCCGTGGCAGGGTCAGGGCGGCGGCAGCTCCAGCGCCTGAGGCTCACACAACGCATGAGAACGCCGACGCCGCGGTGCGGCTCCCCAGGGAGTCTCACCGCGGCGTCGGCGTTTGTGCAGTGACTACTGGAACGTGGTCTGGACGAACGTCAGCCACACGACCAAGACGATGACGAGCACCAGGGCCAGCGAAGATGCCGCGTACCGCAAGCGCGGGTAGCGCACGTGCCAGGCCACCAGCTTGGGCCAGTGTTTACTGACCTGCTCGGGTGTGGCCTGTTTGAAGTTCACGTGCTGCGCGCCGGACAGGTCCGCGAAACTCTTGAGTGAGGCTGTGTCCCACACGATTCCGTCCAGGGCCATGGCCCGTTTGCCGGTCTCCGTGACGAGCCACAGATAGGGCCGACCACGGGGCTTTCCGGACTTGGGGCGCGGCGGCAGAAGCTTGTCCACCGTCACCACCTGGTGCACCTGATCGCGGGGCACGGCGTGGAATCCGATCCAGCGCGACTTCAAGAAGTGGGTCTGCGTGATCACGGTCAGCGCGGGTCGCAAGTAGCCGTAGGCGATGATCCCCCCGACCAGTGCCAGCAGAATCAGAACGGCGATCACGGGCCCGCGCGGGCGGCGGTAGTAGAGCGCGAGCAGGGCCACGGCCACCAGCAACAGCGGCGGAACGGCGGCCCAGATCCGGCGGCCGTACGAGGTGATGCGCGGGTGGAAGACGTGCTGCGGAGCGGAATATTTCTCCGGAACCTGTCGGACTGTTTCTGCCATGGTGTGCTGAGATTCTCCCGCTGACGTCGGTGTGGGCCCGCACCAGCTTAACCCTCAGCTTCGCAGGGGGCTGACGGGTGAAATGTCGTAGTGCGCCGTCTTGGGTCTCTTCCCCGCTGATGGACTAACGTGATGATCCATGGAACAAACCGACCGCGTACTGAAGGCCGTAGGGGCATGGCTGTTTCTCATTGTGCTCTCGGTCGCCGCGGCGGCAGTCACCATTGCCCTGGTCAACAAGTACCAGTACGGGCCGGAAACGGACGTCAAAGCCTACTTCGATGCGCTCCAGGCCGGCGACGCGCCGCAGCTCTCGGCCTGCTCAACGCCGAGGTCCCGGATTCCAACGCGGCCCTGCTCGACGGTGAACCGTTGGAAGCGGCCGCGGAGAAATTGGACGACGTAGACATCTCCACGGTGTCCTCCTCCGAGGACCAAGCGGTGGTGCGCGCGGACTACACCCTGGACGGTCAGGAGCATAGCTCCGAGTTCACCCTGCACCCCGCAGACACCCAGTGGGGTTTCTTCACGGTGTGGGATTTCGATCGGACCACCTTGCCCACCATGCACGTGACCATGCCCGGGTCCACCGCAGTGGACATCAACGGGGAATCCGTGGCGCTGACCGATTCCGCCCGTGACTTCGCGGTCTTCTACCCCGGCATCTACACCGGTTCCTATACCTCCCCCATGGTGGCCGCGGAACCCGAGCAGACCGTGGTGACCAACCCGGCGAACGAGACCACGCTCAATCTCAAGGCCACTCCCTCGGACGAGCTGAAATCACAGGTCAGCGAGCAGACCAAGACGTACCTGGACAAGTGCGCCGAGCAGGACACCCTGTACCCGGCCAGCTGCCCTTTCTCTTACGAGTTCTCGGGACGGGTCCAGGACAACGTCACGTGGTCCATCACCGAATACCCCACCACTGACATCCGGTTGAGCGGGCCCAACGTGGACCGGTGGGGCCTCATGGACGCCCCCGGCACGGCCAAGATCGAATTCACCTCCGTCAACTTGATGGACGGTAAGACCAGCCAGGTCTCCGAAGAGGTGCCCTTCACCTTCAAGGGCACTCTGGAGGTCACCGAGGAAGAAGCCACGGTCACGCCCAGACACTGACCCACAAGCACTGAAACGTGCAGGCCACCCCGCGTCGAAGCACAACTGACCATGAGAAAGGCCGCCACCGTCCCCACGGACGGTAGCGGCCTTTCTCAGGTCACCGATCAGCGGCGGGATCAGTCGAGCCCGCGCAACTCCAAGGTCAGCTCGGACTCGGCGTCATCGGAAACCGTGAACGGAATGCCCCAGTCCTGTTGGTACAGGTGGCACGCGGCGTGCTCGGGGATCTCGCCGTCCGGGGAACCGTCGCACGCGGCCGCTCGGGCGGTGATGTGCAGAACACCCTCGGTCACGCCGTCGGCCAGGCGGAGCGTGCGGGTCAGGCCCTGTGCGGTGCCGTCGCCCTCAACGAGTGCCTCGGCCGGGGAGGACGAAACCTTCAGCTGCGTGGGATCACCCCAGCGGGTGTCCAGCTTCTGGCCGGTGGGAGCGGAGAACCGGACCACCAGGTCCAGGGCACCCGGTGCGATCGGGGTGCGCTTGCGCTGCATCTGTGCCGCACCCTCGTCCACGGTCTGAGCGTCCTTGGG
Source organism: Kocuria atrinae C3-8 (assembly GCF_000286355.1). Classification (GTDB taxonomy): domain Bacteria; phylum Actinomycetota; class Actinomycetes; order Actinomycetales; family Micrococcaceae; genus Kocuria; species Kocuria atrinae_A. The sequence goes on from NZ_AJXN01000110.1 coordinate 80,207, forward strand.
CACGGGCACGCGCACCAAACGGTGAGCGTTGGCTTCGACAACCACCATCACGGGCTGCTCGTCCGCGTCGTCCAGGATCACGCCGGACGGCTCGGCCAGCCCGCGGGTCAGCGTGGAGACCTCGTTGGTCGAGGGGTCGTAGCGACGGATCGCGCCGTTGTAGGTGTCCGCGATCGCCACCGAGTTGTCGGGCAGCACGGCAACGCCCAGGCAGTGCTGCAAGCGGGCCTGGTCGGCAGCGCCGTCGCGGAAGCCGAAGTCGAACAGACCCTCACCGATCGGACTGTCCACGGAGGACACCGCACCGGACTCGTCGAAGCGCACGCGGCGCAGTGCCGAAGACTCGGAGTCCGCAACCCAGACCGTCCCGGAGGAATCCTGTGCCAGACCCGACGGCTGGGCGAACCAGGACTCGCTCGCGGCGCCGTCGCGCAGGCCCTCGTCACCGGTGCCCGCGAGCACGGCGACCTGACCGGTGCGCGGGTCGAAGGAGAACAGCTGGTGGGTGCCGGCCATCGCGATGACCAGGGTGTCCGCTGCGGTGGACCACAGCACGTCCCACGGCGAGGACAGCGCAACGTCCGTGGGAGCGGCGTCGGCGGGAATTTCGTTGGGGTCCACGCCGCGAGCGCGAGCGTCGTCGAGCAGGCGCTGCACGCCGTTACCGGCCAGGGTGCGCACCTTGCCCGTGGACAATTCCACGCCGCGCAGGCGGTGGTTGACGGTGTCCGCGACGATCAGGTCGTAACCCACGGTCGCGCGCACCGATTCGGGCAGCAGGGCCACGCCCTGCGGCTCGTTGAAGCGGGTGGCATCCGCGGGGCCGTCCGCCCAGCCCTTGGTACCGGAACCGATGGCCCGGCGCACCGTGGTGAGGTCGTCCTCGAGCTGCACCAGGCGGTGGTGGCCGGTATCGGTGACCAGGAAGGAGCCGTCCGGCAGACGCACGGACTTGCCCGGGAAGCGCAGGTCGCCCTCGGGACGCGGGCGCGGCACGTAGGGACCGTCGCCGCGGTGCAGGGTGCCCTTGGCGTCATGCTCGGCCACGAGCTCCTCCACGAGCGATTCCAGGCCCTGCACGTGACCCTCACCGGACAGGTGCGCCACGATGTAGCCTTCGGGGTCCAGCACCACCAGGGTGGGCCAGGCACGCGCCGTGTAGGCGTCCCAGGTCTTGAGCTCGGGGTCGTCGAGCACCGGGTGGGTGATCTCGTAGCGATCCACCGCGGCAGCCAGTGCGTCGGGATCGGCTTCGTGCTCGAACTTGGGCGAGTGCACGCCCACGGTCACCAGCACGTCCGAGTACTTCTCCTCGAGCGGGCGCAGCTCGTCCAGCACGTGCAGGCAGTTGATGCAGCAGAAGGACCAGAAGTCCAACACCACGATCTTGCCGCGCAGGGCCTCCAGATCCAGCTGCCGGTCGCCGGTGTTGAGCCAGGCGCGGCCGGTGAGCTCGGAAGCTCGTACGGGGGTAGTGCTCCGCTGTGTCTTCACAGTGTGTTGAGTCCTTCCAGGCATGCAGAATCAGGTCTTCCAGGTCAACGTTAGCCGCCGCGCGCATCTTCCCGGGCACGCGCGTTGCGGTCTGTGACGCGCGTTCGGCGAGCGGGCCCGCGCCATGGACGACGACGCCGCTCACCCCGTCCCGCGGTCGGCACCCTTGATGTCCGTGCCGGCCCGAATGCGAACCGGCCTAAGTTCGAACCGGCCCGAGGCGAGATCGGGACGCGTGCTGGGACGTCAGCGGCGTCGTCGTTCGTCCTGTTCGGCCAGGTTGGCCATCATTTCGTTGTAGGCCTTGAGCTCGGCGTCGTCGGTGCGGTCCGCCTGCCGGTCCACGCGGCGGTTCTCCTTGCTGCCCTCGAGTGCCCACAGGATGGCAACGATCACGGCCAGCAGGAACGTGGGGAACTCACCGATCCCCCACATGAGCATGCCGCCCAGCTCCTGGTCCTCCAGTGCGCTGGGGCCCAGGGGCGGCCCATGTTGCCGAACCAGCCGGCCTGAAGCACCGCGGTCATGCTCATGATGGAGATACCGATGAACGCGTGGGCAGCCATGGTGGCCAGCAGGAGCACCAGGCGCATGGGGTAGCTGGGTCGCTTGGGGATGGGATCGATGCCGATGAGCACCAGGGCGAACATGTACCCGGTGAACAGGAAGTGCATCATCATGAACTCGTGGCCCACGTGGTAGCGCAGCGTGATGTGGAACAGGTCCGTGAAGTAGAACAGCACGATCGAGAACGCAAAGTTGGCCGCGGCGAAGATCGGGTGCGTCACGATCTTGCCCCACGTGGAGTGCACCAGGCGAAGGATCCATTCGCGAGGACCACGGGTGCCGTCCCCGCGGGGCTCCAGCGCCTTGAGAATAACCGTGATGGGCGCACCGGAGACCAGGAACAGCGGCACGATCATGGTCAGGCTCATGTGCTCCACCATGTGGGCGGAGAACAGCACACGGGCGTACACCGCCACGCCGCCGGACGTCGCGTACATGAGCAGCACCAGACCGATCAGCCAGGACGCGGTCCGCAGCACCGACCACTTGTCGCCCCGGCGCCACACCTTGATCGCAGCCCAGAGGTACACGATGGCGAAGAAAACGACCACTGCGGCCCAGAACCAGTCGATGCGCCATGTGGTGAACCACGAGGCGAAGGTCGGTTCGGGCGGCAGTTCGTACCACGTGAGCAAACGTGCCGGAGAGGCATCAGTGGGCATCTCCTCCGGTACGGGCGGAGCCGTGCGGCTCAGCGCGGAGGCAATACCCATGAGCAGGCCCATGAGCACCAGCTCCACCACGATCAGGCGCCACAGTGTGGCCGTGCGCGATCGGGAACCGTCCTCCACACCCGGAATCAGCCACTGCCGGTGGGCGAAACCGACCAGGGCCAGCAGCAGGGTGAGCACGAGTTTGGCCAGCACGATGCGCCCGTAGCCCGAGTTCAACTGCTCCCACGTGCCAATGCGCACCTGGGCGTTGATGATGCCGGACAGCAGCACCAGGAAATAGCAGCCCAGGGCCACCACGGAATAGCGGCGGAGCACCACGGACAACAGCGGTACGCGGTGCTTGGTCTCGCCGCGGTGGGCGATCACCGTGGATTCCTTGGCGAGCAGCGGGCTGGCCCATGCCAGAACGATCAGTCCGCCCACCCACAGGCACACACCCATGAGGTGCAGGCCCAGCGAGTTCACGGCGCCCATGTG
>NZ_AJXN01000111.1 GCF_000286355.1 Kocuria atrinae C3-8
TGTGGAACTGGGCCGCGGCGGCGTCGGACGTGGTGCTGCCGTGAGTTGCGCGGTCTGCGAGGCACCGGGGACACGATGGTGCCGGGCTGTCGGTTGATGTTGCGCCGCTCCACGGTGCGTCCCGGCCGAGTGGCTGCCCCGCGTGCCTGGCGGCGGCCGAGGTCAGCGTGTGGGCTGCGGGTCCGTACGAGCATGAACTGGCCTCGTGCTTGCTGTCGTTCAAGAACGGTGGGCGCACGGATCTCGCTCCGACACTGGCCACCGTACTGACCGGAGTGCTGCTGCGGGCCGCCCAGGACGTGGCCCCGGCGTCTGGTCCGCTGCTGTGGGTGCCCGTGCCCACGTCCACGCGGGCTCGGTGGAAACGGTGGTTCGACCCGGTTCAGGAGGTGCTGTCGCGCGCTTCACTCCCGGCCGAGACTCGAATTCATACCGGCCTTGAGCACCGCCACCGGGCACCACTCGGGGCGAGTTCACAGAAAAGCTTGGATGTGGCCCATCGAGCGCGAGCCATCAAGGGAAGCATGCGCGCGGTGGGCGTGCGTGGTGCAACGTGTGTCGTGGTCGATGACGTCATGACCTCGGGCGCAACCGCGGCGGAGGCTGTCACGGTGCTGCGGGAGGCGGGTGCGTACGTGCCAGGAATCGTGGTTCTGGCTACCGTCCGAGCCGGGTGTTCACCGGGGGCTGATTCCACCACGACTGGGTCACATGTAAGTGAATTTCCCCACAGTTTGAACTAACGTTGGATTACGGGAACGGAACAAATGTATCCCGTGTGGGAGCAGCACTATCCCGCGTCATCCTCAAGATTTGGAGGGTCTCATGGAACTGAACGTCCAAGGACGAAACGTTGCGGTGCCGGAGCGATTCAAAGAATACGCGGAGAAGAAGAGCGAGCGTTTTGCGCAGCTCGGTGACAAGGTGCAGACCATCGAGGTCAAGGTCACCAAAGACAACGGAGTATCGGGACACCAAGGCATTCGCGTGGAGATCACGGTGATCGGCCGCGGCCCCGTGGTGCGTGCAGAGGCACGCAGCGACGACAAGTTCGCCGCTTTCGACGAGGCCTACGCCAAGCTGATCGAACAGCTTCGTCGGGCCCGTGACCGTCGCAAAATTCACCGCGGGGGACACCAACGCCCCATTGCGGTGCACGAGGCCACCGGTTCTCTGCCGGTACTGCCCAGTGAGGGACTTCCGGCTCCGGCCAGCGAGGAAGAACTCTCCGCCGCCGAGGATGAGGCCTTCAGCGATGAATACGCGCTGAGTGACACCCCCACCCCGGTGGAAATCCGTCGCAAGCGTTTCCCCGCTGACGAGCTCAGCGTGGACGAGGCCGTGGACCAGATGGAACTGGTCGGACACGACTTCTTCCTGTTCGTGGACAAAGAAACCCAGGAACCCTCCGCGGTGTACCGCCGCAAGGGCTGGGAGTACGGCGTGATCAGCCTCAGCAAGGACGGTACGGCCGCAGAAGAGCAGGCCCGCGCCTACCAGCCTCAGGCCAGCGTCTGAGAAGTTCAGTAACATCTGACGGTTCAACCGTTACCACCGGGCCCCGCGGCTTCCAGCCAGCGCGGGGCCCGGTGTTTTGCCGCACTATCCCGAGTTCATCCAGCCGGACTCACGTACACTGATCGGCGGTGCACCACCGTCCACAATTGAGGAGCGAACACACGTGGCGTCATTCCTGGAAAAAGTCCTTCGGACCGGGGATAAGCAGGTCCTGAAGCGACTGAGGTCCTACACGGACGCCGTGAACAGCCTCGAAGACAGCTTCAAGGCGCTCAGCGACGCCGAGCTGCGGGCTGAAACCGATGCGTTCAAAGCGCGCATCGAAGACGGCGAATCCTTGGACCGTTTGCTTCCGGAAGCCTTCGCGGCGGTGCGTGAAGCGGCGTCGCGAACCCTGGGGCAGCGACACTACGACGTCCAGCTCATGGGCGGAGCGGCACTGCACCTGGGCAACATCGCGGAAATGAAGACCGGTGAGGGCAAGACTCTCGTGGCCACCGCACCCGCCTACCTCAACGCTCTGAGCGGCAAGGGCGTGCACGTGGTCACGGTCAACGATTACCTGGCCGAGTACCAGGCGAACCTCATGGGCCGTGTGTTCCGTTTCTTGGGGCTGGACACCGGCGTGATCCTCGCCGGACAGGATCCGGCAACCCGCCGCGAGCAGTACGCCGCGGACATCACCTACGGCACCAACAACGAATTCGGTTTCGACTACCTGCGCGACAACATGGCCTGGAGCAAGGACGAGCTCGTCCAGCGCGGCCACCACTACACCATCGTGGATGAGGTGGACTCCATCCTCATCGACGAGGCCCGTACTCCGCTCATCATTTCCGGTCCCGCCTCTGGTGAAGCCAACCGCTGGTACAAGGAATTCGCCAAGATGGTCACCAACCTCAAGGCGGACACCGACTACGAAGTCGACGAGAAGAAGCGCACCGTGGGTGTGCTCGAGCCGGGTATCGAAAAGGTCGAGGACTACCTGGGCATCGACAACCTCTACGAGTCCCAGAACACCCCGCTGATCGGTTTCCTCAACAACGCGATCAAGGCCAAGGAACTGTTCCACGCGAACAAGGACTACATCGTGGCCCAGGGCGAGGTGCGGATCGTGGACGAGCACACCGGTCGTGTGCTCGCCGGGCGCCGCTACAACGAGGGCATCCACCAGGCCATCGAGGCGAAGGAGGGTGTGGAGATCAAGGCCGAGAACCAGACCATGGCCACGATCACCCTGCAGAACTACTTCCGCCTCTACGACAAGCTCTCCGGCATGACCGGTACCGCCCAGACCGAGGCCGCCGAGTTCATGAACACCTACGAGATCGGCGTGGTGCCCATTCCGCCCAACAAGGGCATGGCACGCATCGACCAGCGCGACCTGGTCTACAAGAACGAGGCCACCAAGTACGCCGCCGTGGTCCGCGACATCGAAGAGCGCCATGCCACGGGCCAACCAGTGCTCGTGGGTACGGCTTCCGTGGAGAAGTCCGAGTACCTCTCCAAACTGCTGGCCAAGCGCGGTGTGCGGCACGAGGTGCTCAACGCCAAGAACCACGCGCGTGAAGCAGCGATCGTCGCGCAGGCGGGTCGCAAGGGCTCCGTGACCGTGGCCACCAACATGGCCGGTCGCGGTACCGACATCATGCTGGGCGGAAACGCAGAATTCGACGCCGTCGAAGCCATGGAGCAGAAGGGGCTGGACCCCGAGCGCGACGCGGAGAAGTACGAGGCCGAGTGGCCCGCCGTTCTCGAGCACTACGAGAAGTCCACCAAGGCCGAGCACGAAGAAGTCATCGAACTGGGCGGCCTGTACGTGCTGGGCACCGAGCGTCACGAGTCCCGTCGTATCGATGATCAGCTGCGTGGCCGTTCGGGCCGTCAGGGCGACCCGGGTGAATCCCGCTTCTACCTGTCACTCGCGGACGACCTCATGCGCCTGTTCAACCCTGCCGTCGCGCAGCGCCTCATGGCGGTCGCGCCCGACGACGTTCCGGTCACCGGCCGCATGATCACCTCCGGCATTGCCAACGCGCAGAACCAGGTGGAGGGTCGTAACGCCGAGCAGCGGAAGAACGTGCTCAAATACGACGACGTGCTCAACCGTCAGCGCGAAGTGGTCTACCGCGACCGCCGTCGGATCCTCATGGGCGATGACATTGCCGAGCAGATCCAGCAGTTCGTGGAAGAGGTCATCACCACCGCGATCGAGGACCGCACCCGCGTGGGACACTCCGAGGACTGGGACCTGGACGGACTGTGGGAGGCCCTGCGGGAGCTGTACCCCATCACGCTGACCCAGAAGGAAATCATCGACGAGGCCGGTGGACGCCCCCGCCTGACCGCGGACTTCCTGACAGAGCAGATCCTCTCCGATGCCAAGCTGGTCTACCAGGAACGCGAAGACGAACTCGGCTCCGAGGCCATGCGCAACCTGGAGCGACGCGTGCTGCTTTCGGTGTTCGGTCGCCGCTGGCCTGAGCACCTCTACGAGATGGACTACCTCAAGGAGGGCATTGGCCTGCGTGCCATGGCCCAGCGTGACCCGCTGGTCGAGTACCAGCGTGAAGGCCATCAAATGTTCAAGGGCCTGATGGACACGATCCGCGAGGAAACCGTGGTCACCATGTACCACCTGGAAGTCCGGCGCCAGCGCACCGGGCAGGACGGTGGCGAGGTGGAGATGGCCCGACCGCAGCGTCCGGCGTTCCTGCAGTACTCCGCGCCGAACGAGGACGGCGAGCCGATGGCCCGTCTTGAGGCGAAGGACAATCACCAGACTCCGGTCGGTGAGGGTGCAGAGGCTGCCAAGGCGGCCGAGGGCACTGACGCCGCAGATGAGAGCTCCCAGCCGACCGAGAACCGCGCTCGACGTCGCGCCCGCAAGGGTGGCAGCTCCAAGAAGGTTCCCGCAAGTAGTTCTGGAAGTCGAACGAGGGCGGGCGGCACACATGATGTGTGCGCCCGCCCTCGTTCCGATTCGGGGATATGTGCGTCTCGGGGAGTCAAGGCGAGTAACGGCCCCTCATCCGACTTCAAGATGGACCACCCGCCATTGGCGGTTGATCCGTTCGATCCTGAGGGCAACGGCCCTGGCCCTGGTCGATTCCTCGATCACCACGGAGGCCTCGTAGCACTCGGCGCGGGGGAGCAGACCCGAACCCTGCGCACGCGAGGGGCCTTATGGACCTCGAAGAGTGATGCGCGATCCCGGTACTGCTCCTGAACCAAGCGGAGCATCGCCGCGCGCTGTTCAAAGCGTTCCACCACGTCCGGGGTGGTCCATCGAGCCAGTTGCGAGGCGGGGCGCGTACCGCCGAGAATCTCGACGGCGGCCTGGGCAAGACTCCTGGCCATGGCCGTCACGCGTTCCAGATCGTTCTTATGGGTCAATCCTGCGCGAGACGTGTCCGCCCGCCAGGTGTATCCGCCCGAAGGAGGTTGGGGTGCGGAAATTGATGTGGCGACACTCATGACGAGGCTCCTTCGGTGGGCAATGCGCTGGCGGGTATTTCAAGCAGATGCGGTGGAACCTGCAACTGGTCCCCGGGGCGGATGAGATCTCCGCCGGATTCGAGGTCGTTGTGCTCCAGCCACGTGGTCGTTTGCGCGGCGATCTGGGCCGGGGTGGCCTGCGGCCCCAGAAACTGCCCGGTGATGTCCCACAGGGTGTCGCCCTGAATGACGGTCAAGGTCGAGTCGGCCACGCGATGCGGCGCGGGAACGGCATCGGGTGCGGGCAAAGGCGCGGCGAGGTCGGCAGACCCGGTTGCAGAGGCCGCGGGGCCGGCGGCAGCGGGAATGTCAGAGACAGCCGGGGACGGCGAGGTGTTGTGGGACCCGGACTGCTCAGCGCGGGGCGGCGCTTGTTCGGGAGTCGCCTCCGAGGTTGTCTCAGAAGACGGCCCGGACGCGTCATCCGATGGAACCTCCACAGATGCTGCCGGCTCGCTGTGGTCGACCTGGCTGACACCGTTCTCGGAATCCGACCAAAACGGGTTGACAGGTTCGGTCGCATGGGCCGCGGAGACGGTCACCAGGTGGATTCCGACCACGGCGCCCACGGTCCGAACGATGAGTCGCGGGGTGAGCCGAGTGGCCCAACGCTCCATGCGTTGCCACTCCAGCCGACGTGCCACAGCGGCACACGCGAGCATCAGCATGCCGCCGAACCACCAGGCCGCCAAGAGTACACCTGCCACGGCGGCTGTGAGAGCGACGGCGAGATCCGCATTCATGGAAGTCAGGCCGTCACGGTACCGCTCCAGCAGGTCCATCCGAGTGTGATGAGCACACCCGACATGAGCGGGATGATCCAGGCGGTCAGCGCGAACTCAACGCGAGGTGCCATGGCTCCCGTCTCAGAATGTTGAGCTCGTTTCATGGCTCCGGACCCCTAATCATGTCGTTTGATATCATTTGGTGATGTTTAGATCATTCAGGGGGAAGTGATGAACGTCAAGCATGGATGTGTGTGCATGAAAAACATGCGTCACATTCGGATGCCGTGCAGCGTGATGTACTGATTCGACACGGCGGCCTCGCTCAGGGGTCGCCGGATCGGGATCATCAGGGGGAGACCGTGCGCTGGGATGAACTCTTTGCGGACATGGAAGCGCAGCTGGCGCAGGCCGAGCAACGCAGTGTGGAACTCGAAGCGGCGGAAACGGCCAGGGCGGAACTGTCGCGGCTCACGCTGGCCGAACGACTTTCGGCTCACCGGAATCACACGGTGCGCTTGCTACCTGCGCACGGCGATGTGCTCGAGGGGGAGCTGACCGATATCGGCGCAGGCTGGGCCGTCGTCCGGGAACGGTACTTCCAGCACCTGGTGCCCTTGCATTCCGTGGTGTGGTGGGAGGGTCTGCACCGCCGCTTTGAAATCATCAACGAGCGCGCGGTGCTGCGAAAACTGGGGATGGGGCATGTCCTCCGTGCGCTGGCGGCGTCCCGGGCGCACGTTCGAGTACTGCTGCTGGACCCGTCATCGCGAGGCGATCTGGAAGGCACCTTGGACGCGGTGGGTCACGACTTCTTCGACCTGGCCTTGCACCCTGACGACCAATTTCGACGCCGCGCGGCGGTCAAGGCCGTACGGACGGTGCCTTTCGGGTCGGTCGCGTTGATTTCCTCGCCGGATAAGGCATGAGTCAGCCGATCGATCCTTCGCGCACGGCCTGCTCGGTGCGCTCGTATCCCTTCTGGATGTATTCCTCGAGCTTCTGCGTCTCAACGCGCCACTGACCACGCCCGCCCACCTGAATCGCAGGCAGTTCGCCCGAACGAACCATGGCGCGCGCCTGTGCCACCGAGATCGACAGGATCTCGGAAACATCCGACAGCGTGAGAAAACGTTGCTGCGCCATGGAACGGTTCGCCTCATCTCAAGTGATTTGATGCAGTTTGATGACGTCCAGTGTCCCACGGATCGTTGAGAAGCGGCAGGTTATGCACAGACATGGTCCGTACTGACGGGTCGCACACCTCAAGATGTCCACATGTTTCGCAACCTGATTTCCTCCGGTGCGATTCACAGTGCACACTCATGAAGGATTCGGTGGGGGCCGGATCACTCCGGGGGAAGGGAACATTCCATGTCCAGCGATTCGCAGCACGACTCTGCAACTGCCCAGCGGTTCAAGAAACCGACGTGGCGTGACCCTCGACTGATGGTCGGGTTGTTGCTCGTGCTCACGTCCATCGTGGCCGTGGTCCTACTCATTTCGGCGTTGAATCGCACGGAACCCTATTACGTGGCCGCGCAGGATTTGTCAGTGGGGCAGCGCGTCACACAGGACGATCTGGTGCCGGTGGACGTCAGGCTGCAGGACGCTTCACAGCAATACGTGTCCGCGGAAACGGATCTGAAGGACAACGATGTCCTGGTGCAGCGCGTTCCCAAGGGGCAGCTGGTTCCGACCAACGCCGTGGGCACGGCGGACGAGCTGGATCGCAGCCCGGTGGGTATTGCTCTGGAAACACCCTTGCCTGCAGAGGCTCGAGCCGGCTCGCGCGTAGATGTGTGGGTCGCCGATCAGAAGGCCTCCGGACGGGGCTACGAGAAACCTCGCAAACTGGTACCCGGTGCGGAAATCTCCAAGATCGACACCACCAATTCAGCACTGGGGAGTTCCACCGGCACCACGGTGCACGTGCTCGCCACACCGGCTCAGGTCGAACCGCTCGTTGATGCCTTGGGGAACAGCGCCAAGGTCACCCTGGTGCTGAACCCCACCGGTGGTGACTCGTGAGCATCTCGGTAGTGACCCTGGGCACGGACACGTGGCCGCTGGTCGACCAGATTGAGAGGCAGCACGGCTCCGTAACCGTGGTCCGGAGGTGCCTGGACCTCTCCGAACTTCTCGCGTGCGCTCACACGGGGATGGCACGGGTGGCGCTGATCGCCGACGGCGCGGAGGAACTGACGGCAAGCTTGCTGGAACAGCTGACTCTCAGCTCAGTGCGGGTACTGGTGCTCGCCGGTCACGATGAGAACCGCCTGGCCGCACTCGGCGTCACGATCGTTCCGGCCGGAGCCACCGGGGATGACGTCACCGAACTCATCGAGGAAGTGTGGATTCTCCCGATCCCGTGGCCTCCCACCGCGGCCATTCCCATCCGGACGATCACCCCCGTGCCGCGGCGGATTCCGACCGGACTCGGCAAGCATCCGACGAACCAACCACGCGTGACCGGGAGCCACAACCCGCGGAGCAGAAAACGTCGCCGAAACGTCAACCCGGTCGGATCATCACCGTGTGGGGACCCATGGGAGCGCCGGGCCGGACCCTTACCGCCTTGAACGTGGCGGTCGAACTGGCGCTGAATGGCTCCAAGGTTCTGCTGGTCGATGCGGACACCTATGCGGCCTCCGTTGCCGCGAGCCTGGGCATGCTCGAGGAAGCCGCCGGCTTGGCGCAGGCCTGCCGTCTGGCGGATCAGGCAGACTCGATTCCGACGGACTGCGCCGCTGCGCCACGCGCGTCTCGGTGGCGGGCAGCTCGGTGGACGTGCTCACGGGACTCACACGCCATGACCGATGGCCGGAAGTCCGCGCCGCAGCCCTGGAAACTGTGCTGCTGCACGCCCGGAATGCCTATGAGGCGGTCGTTGTCGACACATCCTTCAGCCTGGAATCCGACGAGGAGATCAGCTTGGACACGGTCGCTCCGCGCCGCAATGCGGCCACACTGAGCGCGTGCGCGATGGCGGACACAATGATCGTGCTGGGAGCCGCGGACGCTCTGGGCATTCCGCGGTTGGTCAAGACCCTGCCCGATCTGACAGAGGTCGCACCTACGGCACAGTTACTCGTGGTCATCAACAAACTCCGCAAGGCCTCCGTGGGGCGTTCGAGCACGGATTCCGTGACTGAAGCGTGGGCCCGTTTCTCACCGGGTCACGGGATCGATTCGACGCTCGACTGGGATCCCGCGGCGTGCGACGAAGCGCTGCTGGCAGGGGCCGTTCTCGCCGAGTCTGCGGCCAATAGTGCCCTGCGGCAACAAATCGCGCGGCTGGCCGTGCGCGCGCTGAGTCCCCAGGCGACGTCGTCGAGGAATCGTCCTCACCCGGGACGGCACCGGGGACTAGGCTGGGACAACGAATGGGCGCGTGGTTGCGCCGTTGAAGTCCCCCTGAGAGTGAGTGACCTGCCGTGGCGTTTACGGATCCCCTGCGTTCCATCGAGGATTTTGACGCCGGTGATGCCGAATGGCTGCACTTGCTGGTGGGGGACTGGCAGCTCGTGGCTGATCTGGGTTTCGCGGACCTGCTGCTGAGTTTTCCCAAGCAGGTGATCTCGGCCGAGGACAGCCCCACGGGTACGGCCATTCCTGCCCCGGATAGCGACTTCACGGTGTTGGCGCACGCTCGCCCCACCACGGGGCCTACCGTTTTTCACAAGGACATGGTGGGCGAGACGATTCCCGCGTCCGACGTCGCCCCGTTGCGTTCGGCGTGGGTCGACCAGCGGATCGAACGCTTCAAGCTCGAGGCAACCGAGGTTCAGCCCGCGGAGTCCATCCTGGTGGTTCCGTTGGTGCGTAATCAGCGCACCATTGCGGTGGTCAGCATGACCCTGGATCAACATTTCGGACGACCGATGTCCCAGATGGAGACCGTTTACCGGGAAACCGCGGAGGACCTGTTGCGCATGGCCAACGAGGCACATGGCCCGATTTTGCCGTGCGCAGCGATTCACGCCGTGGCGCACCTCGCGTGGGTGACGGCATGATGCGCCTTGACGCGGACGGTCGGGTCGCGTTCTGCTCGCCCAACGGTCTCTCCACGTTTCGCAGGCTGGGCCACGAAGGCGAGGTGACCGGCGCGAACCTCGTCTCGATCGCGCGGAGTCTGGATGTGCGCGGCAACGGTGTGGACGAAACAATTGCTCCCGTACTGGCCGGAACCATGCCGTGGCGCGGTGAGTTGGAGGCCGGCAACGTCTCCGTGACCCTCCGTGCGATTCCCCTGCGCCAGGGAACCTCCCGCACCGGGGCTCTGTTGCTATGCCGGGACGTGACGGAACTTCGGCGCCGGGACCTGCAGCTGGTCTCCAAGGACGCCACCATCCGCGAGATCCATCACCGGGTGAAGAACAACTTGCAGACTGTTTCGGCCTTGCTGCGGCTGCAGTCCCGGCGCATGACCTCGGACGAGGCGAAGCACGGGTTGCAGCAAGCCATGCGGCGCGTGAGTTCGATTGCCCGCGTGCACGAATCCCTGTCCCTCGACATTTCGGAGGACGTCGACTTCGACGAGCTGATCAGGCACCAGGTGAAGCTCGCGGTGGAAACGGCCTCGTCCACGCAAACCGTGCGCACGGAGGTACACGGTGAGTTCGGCATGCTGCCGTCCAAGTGCGCGACCTCCATGGCGCTGGTCATCAACGAGGTGGCTGCCAATGCGGTGCAGCACGGTCTCAAGGACCGGGACGGCACCGTGTCACTCGTGGTGGACCGTCTGCCGGACATCTTCAACGACGACGGTGACGTGCGCCGCGTCATCGAAGTGACCGTGAGCGATGACGGTTGGGGCATGGGGGACACCGTGATCGAAGAATCAGGTGCCAGCGCCTTCCGCCAGGCCGGCGAGGGCGAGGGGCTGGGCATGCAAATCGTGCGCACCCTGGTGGCCAGTGAGCTCGAAGGCAAGATTCGCTGGCAGCCGCGCGAGGGCGGCGGCACCAGCGTGGTGATTCAGGCCCAGTTCGCGGTCTGAGCCACTCGCGCCCCCGAGGTCACACCGGGCACGTGGCCGAGATCAACGCGGCTGGCGGAGTGGATCAACCTGGGTACGACAGAGCCCCC
>NZ_AJXN01000112.1 GCF_000286355.1 Kocuria atrinae C3-8
CGGCCTGGGCCACGGTGAGGCGTTGATCGCGTACGGAGCGGACGATGACCAGATGTCGTGTTGTGCTTCCCATTGACCATCGTCACTGTCCCGAGGGTGTCAATGATGTCCCGACTCACCTGTCAACGATCACGGGCCGGTTTGTGTCAACGATGTCCCGGCTCACCTGTCAACGGTCATGGGGTGGTTACCAACGCCAGGACTGTCAACGATGTCCTGACTCTAGACACCCCCGTCTCCGCCAAAAATCTGAGGGCCTCACATGTGAAATGTGAGGCCCTCAGTCGTGCCGTGGGTCACTTAAATGGGATTTGCAGGTGTAAACTCCGAGCCACCAGCAGTTCGGAATTCCTGCCTACGAGCATCAGCCAGTGAGGGTCAGCGCTGATCACGGCGACAGGGGGCTGTTTCCTAGGGGGAAACCATGAAAAAGAGCTCCAAACGATCCTTTCTCACACTCTCACTGTCGGCGCTGTTGATCGCCACGGCCGCGCCGGCCGTCGCTGCGCCACCCGAGGGTCCGTCACCGGAACAACAAGCACAAGTCCAACCGCCCACCGTGGGTGGCATCGGGTCGCTCGGTAGGGGAACCGGCGCCCAGGGCACGGTGTTGCCGGAAACAGACCGCATCGTCGTGAAATTCAAGGACGAAGTTCCAGAAGTCCAGAAGGAAGAGGTCCTGACCGAGGTGGAAACGACCACCGAGATCGAGGACCCGGAAATCGTCAAGACCACCGGTAACGCTTAGGACGTCGTGGAATCCGACACGATGCTCAGCAAGGCCGAGCAGGAAGCGGCGGTCGAAACCATCGAGGAAGACCCGGCCGTCGAATCCGCAGAGCCGGACCAGATCGTGGTCAATGCACTCGCCGCGCACGCAGGGTCAACCCCGAACGACCGCTACTGGGGTTACCAATGGGGCCAGAAACATCGGCGTGCCCGGCGCCTGGTGGCAGGCACCGGGGACGGCGTGGTGATCGGCATCGCGGATACCGGCCAGATCAATCACCCGGACCTCAACCAGCGCACGGTCCGCGGCTACGACTTCCTGTCCGACCTCTATCACTCACGCGACGGCAACGGCCGAGACAGCAACCCCCAGGACATGGGCGACTGGAGCCCGGGTCGACCCAGCTGGTGGCATGGTGCGCACGTCGCGGGCATTGCGGCGGCCCACACGAACAACCGCACCGGCATTGCCGGGGTCGCCCCGGACGCCCGGATCCAGCACGCACGCGTCCTGGGTGCCGATGGTCGCGGCTACGTCTCGGACATCGCCGACGGCGTGATGTGGTCGGCCGGCATTGCCATTCCGGGAGTCCCGCGGAACACGACCCCCGCCAAGGTGGTCAATCTCTCCGAAGCCTGGGACGCCTCGACCTGCGCACCCGTGATGCAGAACGCGGTCAATCGGATGCACCAGATCGGCGTTCCGCTCGTGGTGGCGGCGGGCAACGCGCGCAAGAGTGCGAATCTGGCCTCGCCGGCCAACTGTGGTGGCGCGATCGTGGTGGGAGCGACGTCGTCCCATAACCGGATGACCGGCTATTCGAACTGGGGGCCGATGGTGGATGTGGTGGCGCCGGGCGGCGATACCAACGCCCAGATTTGGTCCACGGTCAACACCGGAAAGTTCGAGCTGGGTTCGCCCACGTACGGCGATCTGAGCGGAACGTCCATGGCGGCCCCGCACGTGTCCGGTGTGATTGCGCTGATGAAGGAACGCAACCCGAACCTGGGCGTGGAATCCATCCGTAACACCCTGCGTAACACCGGAGTCAATGTGAGCGGCTACCGCAAGGTGGACGCGAACCGTGCCGCACGCGCGGTGGCGCCGACGGCGCGCGGCGCCATCGCGACTTACTACAATTCCCGGGGCGGGGCCGCTGTGTACGGACCGCCGACCACCGGTGAGCAGAGCACCGGCGTGGGTGGAGTGGTGCAGACATTCGTGAAGAACGGCCGGGCCACCAAGATCTACTGGTCCTCCCGCACGGGTGCACGTGAGGTGAAGACCTGGACGGGCATCGGGGCCAGGCACGTCTCGCTGGGTGGCGCTCGGGGAGTGGGCATTCCGTTCAACAACGAACAACCGACCTCCACGGGTGGTGCGTACCAAACCTTCGTGAACCCGCAGACGAACAAGACCACCAAGATCCTGTGGAGCTCGCGCAGCCGTGCCAACCCGATCGTGGAGCGTTCGGGCATCGGCCAGACCTGGGCGCGCAACGGCTACGAGGCCAAAGCCGGGTACCCGACCACCGGCGAAGTCAAGACCTCGACCGGTACGTACCAACGCTTCCTCAACATCAAGACCGGAGTGCGGACCCAGTACACCTGGACCCCGCGCGGCGGAGTGAAGGTGACGCGACTCTGATGACCGTTCCACCGCTCGTGGGATCGTGAGTAGGCGCCTGTGACCAACCCTCCCTGACCAACCGTCACGAGTCCGGACACACGTAGGGCCCCGCCAGACAAGCGGGGCCTACGTGTGTCCGGGAACGAACGGGAACGGAACCGGTTTAGTGCGCGGCCGGTTCGGAACCCTCGATCGTCACGCGGGTGTTCTCCGGGGTGGCCTTGCGCATGAACAGGGTCAGCACGAACGCCACGACACCCAACGCGGTGGCCGTGAGGAACGCCGTGTGAACGCCGGGAATGGCGTCCGTGGTCGTGGATCCGTCGGGGTTCTGGATGACCGTGGTACCGGCCTGCATGATGCCGACCAACAGCGCGGTACCGGCCGCGCCTGCCACCTGCTGCAGCGTGGACAGCGTTGCCGAACCGTGCGAGTAGAGGTTGGGCGGCAGCGGGTTCAGGCCGGAGGTGAACGCCGGGGTGAAGATCATGGCCAGGCCAATGGACATCGCAACCTGAAGAGTGACAATCCACCACACGGCGGTGTCAGCCTGCAGCCGCGAGAAGTTGAACATGACGAACGTCAGCAGCGCCGCACCGGGCACGGCCAACGGGCGGGTCCGTAGGCGTCGAACAACCGGCCGATCACCGGACCCAAGAGACCCATGATCAGACCGCCCGGCAGCAGGATCAGACCGGTCTGGAGCGTGTCCAGACCGCGAATGGTCTGCAGGTACAGCGGGAGCACGATCACTCCGCCGAACAGCGTCATCATGGCGATGGCCATCAGTGCCACGGACACGGTGAAGTCGCGGTGCTTGAAGGTGCGCAGGTCCAGGAAGGGGTTGTTCTTGCGCTGCAACTGGAGCTGACGCAGCGCGAACGCCGCTACGAGCAGGACTCCGAGTGCCAGGATCACCGCACCGCCACCGGCGGAAGTTGCCCAGCCCATGAAGGAATCGGAGTCGCCACCCTGCGTTCCACCCGCACCCACCGTGGACAGCCCGTGCACCAAGAGGCCGAACCCGAAGACGGACAGCAGGACCGAGAGCACGTCCAAGCGCAGTTCACCGCGTGATCCGACGTCCTTCAAGCGGGTCAGACCGATGATCAAGGCGAGCACGGCGATGGGCAGCACGAACCAGAAAATGCTGCGCCACGGGAAGTGACCCAGGATGAAACCGGAGATCGTGGGGCCCAGAGCGGGTGCCACGGAGATCACGATGGACACGTTGCCCATGACCAGTCCACGCCGCTCCTTGGGAACCAGGGTGAGGATGGTGGTCATCAGCAACGGCAGCATGATGGCCGAACCGAAGGCCTGAATCACGCGGGCCACCAACAGAATGGTGAAGCTGGGGGTCAGGGCAGCCAGGAGGGTACCCAGCGCGAAAGACCCCATCGCCAGGCCGAAAACGGCTCGCGTGGAGAACTTCTGCAGCAGGAAGCCCGTGGTCGGAATGACCACGGCCATGGTCAGCATGAACGCGGTGGCCACCCACTGCACGGTCGCAGCGTCCACGTGGAGGTCCTCCATCAGGTGGGGGAGTGCCACGTTCAAAATGGTTTCGTTCAGGATGACCACGAAGGCCGCGATCAGCAGAACAGCAATGGTTCCCATTGCGCCCGGAGCGGTCTGCGGTGGGTGTTCCGCGGTGCCGCCCGATGCGGGTTGAGAGGGTGAAGAAGGCAAGGATGATCTCCAACGATTGAAAGTCTTGAGGGTGTGCCCGTTGGCAGATCTGTACCAGGGCCGTCAGCCAGAATAACCATGCCGCCTGGTCATTGGTTAACGGCCTTTCAAATTTTCGAGCATCTGCCACATGAACTCGTGGGAACGTGCGTGAAGCGCGGCAGCCTGCCGGTTGTCCGAAGCGCCCGCGTGGCCACCGTCCGTGGCCTCGTGGAACCACACGTTCTTGTGACCCTGGTCGAGCATTTTGGCGGCCATCTTGCGTGCCTGAACCGGCCCCACCCGATCATCGGAGGTTGCGGTCCAGATCAGAGCGGGCGGATAACACATCACGGGTGACAGCAGGTGGTAGGGGGAGAACGTGCGAATGTACTCCCACTGCTCCGGCTGGTCGGGGTCACCGTATTCGGCGATCCACGACGCTCCGGCCGAGAGCTTGGTGTAACGGCGCATGTCCAGTAGCGGCACACCGCACGAGACCGCCCGAACAGCTCCGGGTAGGTGGTCAGCATGTTGCCCACCAGCAGTCCGCCGTTGGAGCCGCCGGCGCACGCGAGTTTCCTGGCGGTACACACGCGGCGTCGATGCAGATCCTCCGCGACCGCCGCGAAATCCTCGTACGCACGGTGGCGGTTTTCTTTGAGGGCGGCGGTGTGCCACGACGGCCCGTATTCGCCACCACCGCGAATATTGGCCACCACGTAGACGCCCGTGCGACCGCGCTGGTCCTCTCGGGTCAACCAGGTGATCCCGGTGGCTCCCGAATATCCCGGGGTGCGGGAGACCTCGAATCCTCCGTAGCCGCTGAGCAGCGTGGGGTTCAGCCCGTCCAGCTCCAGATTGCGCGGGCCCACCTGGAAATACGGCACGCGCGTACCATCCGCGGACGTGGCGAAATGCTGGGTCACCTCCAGACCCTGCGCGTCGAAGAACGACGGCGCTCGCTTCAGGATCTCGGGCTCGCTCGTCTCGCGTGCGGTACAGTCCGCAGCGCCGTCGGTGGTGGGCCCCGAGAGATCGGGTAGGGAACCGCGGCCCAGCGAGGAGGGCGTGAGGAATCCCGTGACCGAGAAGAAGTAGTCGTTGCCGACCTCGGGATCCTCATCGTCCACGGCCCACGCGGAAGCGCTGTGCAGCGGCGGGATGCCGGGCAGGGGAGTGAGCTCCCACTCTCCCGGCACCGTGGAGTAGAGCGCGGAGGAGACATCGCGCAGGGTGTTGAGGATCAGGTGGTCGCGGGCCCAGGACCACCCCTCCAAACTCGAGCGTGCGTCCGGGGTAAAAACGGGTTCCACGGAGCGGTCACCATTCATGAACGCTTGGAGGTTCGCGGCGAGCAGACAGCCGGCGGGGTACTCGGTCCCGTTGAGTTCCAGTGTGTGCCGCGGGCGCATCAGGAGCCACTGTTCGTGGAGGTCCACGCTCACGGTGGGATCCAGGTCCAGCTCAACCCACTGATCCTCGCTCCACACGTGTGTGCGCACGGTGAAGAAATCCACAAGATCCATGGCCACGACACGTTCGAGGCCGGGTGTGTGGTCCTTGTAGACCGCTGCCTGGGCATGGTCCACGGGCACTTCGAAAATCACCGGAGCATCGACGATCTTCTGGCCGCGCGAGACCCGGCGCACCTGGCGGGGGTACGAGGATTCGGTCATGGACCCTGGACCCGTGTCGGTGGCCACGAAGACGGTGTCCGCATCCACCCAGGAGACCGACGACTTGGCCGTGGGGACATCGAAGCCCCCGGCCACGAACTCCCGGGTCTCCAGATCGAATTCGCGCGTGCGCACGGCATCGCCGCCGTCCGGGGAGAGCCGGACCAGAACCCGGCGCCACTGGCCGTCCGTGTACTGCGGGCGCAACAACCGGGCCCCGGAGAACACCCAGTCCACGTTCTCGGTGCGCGCCAACTCATCCACGTCCAGCAAGACGTCCCATTCCGGGCTCTCGCTGAGCCACGAGTCCCACGTGGTGCGCCGCCACAGCCCGCGCGGGTGCTGGGCGTCGCGCCAGAAGTTGTAGTAGTACGGACCGTGCTTGGTGACGGCCGCAATACGAGAGGGGCTGTCCATCACACCCAGGACGCGTTCCGTCATGGACGTCAGCTCAGGGCCGTCCACCAGTGTTTCGGTTCGCTGGTTCTGCTCCCGTACCCATTCCATGGGGCGCTCGCCGTGAATGTCCTCGAGCCACAAAAACTCATCGACGAGCTCATCCTCGAGATTAGTGAGAGAAGTAGAAGTGGGGACCATGGGCCCCATGCTACGGGCGGGGTGAGACACGCACAGATGGCTCGTTATCCTGGTGGTCATGGTGAGTCAGCGACGAGTGGTAGTGGTAGGTGCGGGTCCCGAGGGCTCTCCGCAGTGGAACGGCTGACGGCGCAGGCGGCACGGACACGCGCCCGGGTGCACATCGATCTGGTGGACCCCTTCCCTCCCGGGGCCGGCCACGTGTGGCGCACCGACCAGTCGCTGTTGTTCCTGATGAACACCCCGTCCCTGTTCCCCACGGTGATCGCGCCGGACGCGCCCTGGCTGTGGACCCGCTGGTCGAGGTGCGGAACATGAGCTTCGACAGGTGGCGCCGCGGCGTCGTCGACGGCAGCATCACCCCGGTGGTCGCCCTGGACCAGGCCGAACGCGACGCGCTGGCGGCGCTGACCTCGCAGGACTTCCCGCCCCGCGCCATCTACGGGCGGTATCTGGAGTGGACCTTTACGACCCTCAACAACCACCTGCCGAGCAACGTGACGCTTACCGTGCATCGTGCCGAGGCCGTGGACGCGTGGGTTCAGGAAGAGGCGAGGCACCGCTACGCCGTGGAGCTCGCCGGAGGCCAATCGATCCCCGCGGACGCGTGGTGCTCGCACTGGGGCACCTTGACGCCCACCTGCGACCCGGTCAGAAAGAACTGGTGGACGGCGCCGCCGAACACGGACTGACGTACTGGCCGCCCACCGTGCCGGCCGATGCCTGGTGGAGTGAGGTTCCCGAGCAGGAAACCGTGCTGGTGCGGGGCATGGGACTGAACTTCTGCGACGCGCTCGCCCAGCTCACCGAAGGCCGCGGCGGCACGTTCGAACCGGATACGAACAACCCGGAGCGGTTGATCTACCGCCCCTCCGGGCAAGAACCGCACATCGTCGCGGGCTCCCGCCGCGGCACGCCCTACCGCGCCAAGCCGCAGCTCGAGGGGTACTACGCGCACACCCTGGAAACCAGGTTCTTCACACTCGAGGCGGTCCAGGAACTGCTCGACGCCAGCGCCGAACAACTGTCCTTCGAGCGTGACTTGTGGCCCCTGATCCGCAAGGACGCCAATTGGAACTACTACCGCGTCCTGGCGCGCACCTCCCCGGATGCCTTCACCCAGCCCGCAGGCGAGTTCGTGCGCAAGTTGGACGCCATCCTTCTTGATGACGACGGCGCTCGCTGGGCCCAGCGCGTCGAGGCCTTGGTCTCGGCCTCCGTGGTGCCGGGTCGGCAGCTGCAGCAGGAACGTTTGGCGCGGCCCTTCGAGGACATCAACTTCGGCAGCCACGACGAGTACGCCGCTGCCGTCGTGCACTACCTGGATCGTGACGTTCACGGATCGCTGCAGGGTGAAGACGACCCAGTGAAGATGGCCATCGCATCCCTCAACGCCGCCCGCACCGTCCTCAAGTGCGTGCTGGCGGAAGCCGGAATTTCGGACTCATCATGGGTCAACGAGCTGCGTCGCGATTTCGAACCGTTCGTGGAGGGCCTGGCTTCGGGCCCGCCCGTGCTGCGCATCCAGCAGCTGGCCGCTCTCACGCGGGCGGGTGTGGTGCGGTTCCTCGGTCCCGAACCGCGCTTTGTGGTGGACCGCAACGAAGGTTGCTTCGTGGCAGCGTCACCGTGGGTCAGTGATGCGCCCGTGCGCGCTCGCTGGCTCATCGAGGCCATGTCACCCACCAACGACGTGCACCGCAACATCTCGCCGCTGCTGTCCAACATGCACGAGCGGGGATTGGTCCGCGGCAAGCTCATGGAAACCCGCGACGGCGCCAGCCCCGTCACGAGCACGGGTCTGGACGTGAGCGCGAGCGCTCGCCGTGACGACACCGCGCTGGGCGGTCTCAAACTCGGAACCGGCGCATTCGCCTATCGCGTGGTGGGGCAGAAGGATGCCGTGGAACCAGGGATCTTCGTACTGGGTCTACAGCTGTCCTCCGTGCAGTGGGGAGTCTCGATTGCCGCGGAAGCGGAATCACCCGCGCACCTGGGTGCCCGCACTATCGCGGACGCGGATCAGGTGGCGCAGGCGATCCTGGCGGAGTAACCGGCTCCGGCCACCTACTGCGGGCCGCAACGGACTCGTCCAACGGGGCTACAGAGGCTCCGAGCTCAATTGGTCAACCCTCAATCGGTCAACTGCCCGGGAGAACTACTCAGCGTCCACCAACGCGTAGACGCGCGACGGGCTGCCGGTGCCACCCTCGATGGGCAGCGGTGCAACCACCAGCAGTGTCCCGGTAGGCGGTAGCTCACCGAGGTTCTGCAGCGACGTGATGCCGTACTTGTCGTTGCCCAGCAGGTAGTAGTGCATGGGGAAGGCCGGATCCAGTGCGCCGGCGGCTCCGGCGTCGATGCCCACGGTCTCGACACCCACACCCGAGATCGCTCGTTCCTCGCCGAGCCAACGCGCGCACTCCACGGTGAAACCGGGGCTGTGGGGTCCGTTCTCGTCCTTGTTCAAGAAGGCATCCCGATCCTGAGCGAATCGATCCCAACCGGTGCGGAACAACACCCAGGCGTTGTCCGGGATGGCACCGTGCTCGGCCTCCCACTCCTGAATGTGGGAAACGTCCACCAAGAAGTCCGCGTCCTTCTCGGCCTGCGCCGTGAAGTCCAACACCACGGCCGGCCCGATCAACCGGGCGGGTTCGATCTGCGAGACGTCCTTGCCCTCTCGGCCCGTGGCCCAGTGCACGGGCGCGTCGATGTGGGTGCCGATGTGCTCACCGGTGTGGATGTTGTGGTGTTTCCAGAAGGGACCGGGCTCGTTGTAGGCCGACACTTCCTCCAGGGAAAAGTCGATCAGATTGGAAAACGGTTCCGGCAGCTCCAGCGTGGGTGTGGCGGCGCTGAGCTTGTTGGTGAGATCGACCAATCGAACCTGCTGATCGGTCAGTGCCCGGGTGAGTTGCGAGATGACGCCCACGGCGTGCTCCTTGTCTATGCCTATGAATGGTGACGGATGTCTGCTGAGGGAATGGATCGGTTGATGATGCGGGGTGCTCAGTGGCCCTTGAACGCTTCGGCGAGCCACCAGGCTCCGCCGTCCGACGCGATGCGCGCGTCCACGACCAGCGGAGTATCGCGCGCTCCATTGAGCCAGTCGGTGACGCCGGAAAGATCCGAGATATTCTGCACGGTCACTCCGTGGGCACCGTAGCCACGGGCGATCTCGGCGATGTCCGTGTCCGGGAAGGACACGGTCTCAAGGTCGTCGTCCGAGGCTTGATCGAAGTGATGGATCTCGGCACCGTACGCGGAGTCGTTGTAGACCAGCACCACCAGTGGCAGTGCCAGGCGCACGGCCGTTTCTAGCTCGGAAATGGCCATCAGAAAGCCGCCGTCTCCGGTGGCGAGCACAGGGAGCCGCTCAGGTTGCGCGAGCGCCGCTCCGATGGCGGTCCCCAGCCCCAGTCCGATGGACTGGAACGCCTGCGTGAAGCAGAAGCCGAATTCATCCGGGACGTCCAGATATGCGCTGGGGTAGCCCATGAAGTTGCCCGAATCCACGGAAACCACCCGTTCAACCGGCAGGAGCTTGTTGACCTCACGCGAGAACACGCGCGGGTCGATGTGGGTCTCCGTGGAAAGGTCCTCGATCGGCTCGCTGGCCCACCGTGCATGCGACTCGATCCGCTGTGCCATTTCAGGGGTTCGCCACGTATCGCCGCCGACGCCGCTCAGAACCTCTATCGCCTCGGTTGCGGTTTCCGCGCAGTCACCGAGCACACCGAGATCGATGGGGCGGTTGGCGCCCAGGGCATCCAGTTCCGTATCCACTTGGACGACCGTCGTGTCCGGGCCGATCAGAGTTCCGTGCCGCATGGTCCACATGTTCAGGGTGCAACCCCACCCGACGATCAAATCCGCGTCCGCCACGGTGGCCGCGGTGAAAGGGGATGAGAAACCACCCGAAATGCCCAGATTGAACGGGTCGTGGTGGAACAGCCCGTGAGCCACAGCAGAGGTGGCCAAAAGCGCTCCGGACGCCTCGGCCAGTTCCCTCAGCTGGTGCGCCGCATGACGTGCGCCGCGACCGGCCACGAACACGGGTTTCTTGGCCTGGCTCAGCAGACGGGCAAGTTCGGTCACAGCCTCTCGTGATGGCCGCACCGGCTGCGCGGTCGTCACCGAGGGAAGTAGAGCGGGGTCGAAGTCGACCGTTGCCTGTTGAATGTCCGTGGGCACTGACAGCACCACGGTCCGTCGTTCTGTCAGGGCCGTTCGGTAGGACCGCACCACATCGGCAACGGCGCTCGCGGGGGAGTGCACCCGTTCCGGAACGCACCCACGCTGCGGGCGAGAGAGTCCTGGTCCACGTTGAAGTTCGACCGCACCGCAGCGCCCGCAGTGTCCGCTGTGACCACGATCAGAGGAGTTCGACTCTTGGCGGCCTCGGCAATGCCCGTGAGCGCGTTGGTCAGTCCGCAGCCTGGTGGGTGGAGAGCACGGCAACCCGGCCGGACATGCGTGCATACCCGTCGGCCATCATGGCCGCACCGCCCTCGTGGCGCGCAGCGGTGAACGGCACACCGGCCCGGCGCAGCGCCGCGGTCATCTCGAAATTCCCGCTCCCCACCACGCCAAAGCAGTGACCGGCGCCCAGCTCGGCCAGAACAGTGCCCACCACATGGGCCACGGTGTGGGTGCCGGAAGGGGCCACGGAGTTCTCCTTGTGCATCATGACCCGCGCGTCATTGCGGGATCTTGAGCCCAATATGACACACGGCACCGACGCGCTGAAGCAGCTGCAGAACGGTGTCGGATCAGGCGAGAACGGCCCGGGCGGTGTCCTCGTCGGTGACCAGGTGGGATACGTACCCGGCGCCCAGTGCGGCCTTCAACGGGCGGACCTTCTGCTGCCCACCGGCCACGCAGATCCGGGTCTGTTTAGCCCGCAGGTTTTGGAGGGACACCGCCACCGTGCGTTCCTCGAGCTCCGGCAGGCACGGCTCTCCCTGCTCATCGATAAAGCGTGAGCAGATGTCGCCCACGGCGTTGTCCAACAGTGCGGATTGTTCGGTCTCGGAGAGATAGCCGAGTTTCAACAGCGTGGACTCGGGACTCATGGTGCCCACCGTGAAGATGGCGGTCGGGGCATCACGCCCCAGGTCCAGGATGTGTTTGATGTGCCGATCTTCTTCGACCACGCGCTTGACCTCTGCGTTGTCGAAGATGACCGGGAGCGGCAGGGTCTGCGGGTAGGCGTTGAACGCTTCGCAGAACAGTCGAATGGTCTCGTAGTGACTCGTGGAACGGGAGGTCAGCGTGGCCCCGCCCTTGAGCTGGACCACCTGGACCCCGTGGCAGTTCTGGTGTTTGAGGGACCGGGCCACCGCGTGTAAGGTGCGGCCCCACGTGATGCCGACCAGATCGCCGTCGGCAACGTTTTCCTCGAGCGTGAGCGCGCCCACGGCACCCAACTCGCGGACCAACTCTTCCTCGGTGGGCTGGCTGGTGATCACCCGCGCCTCGGCCAGGCCGAAACGCTCGCGCAGCTGATCAGCCACCGCGGTGGACACCCGGCGGGGATCGTGAATCTCGATGGTCACGAACCCTCGGTCCTTGGCGTGCTGGATCAGCTTGGAAACCGTAGGACGAGAGACCCCCAGTTCACGGGCCACATCTCCCTGGGACAAACCGCGCTCGTAGTAGAGGCGAGCGGCGCTCAGTCCCTGGACATCTCTGGGGCTCAATGACATGGGGGTCTCTCGTTCGTGAAAGGTGGTGATCAGCGGGGATCAAAGCCCCAGGATGACACCCACCAGTGCTGCGTTGAGCATGTTGGTCAGGAAGCCCGCGAACAGGGCGAACAGGCCCATCTGTGCGACGTCGCCGCGGCGATCCGGTGCCAGACCACCGATCGAACCGATCTGGATGGCGATCGAGGACAGGTTGGCGAAACCGGCCAGGGCGAACGTGGTGATCAGCACGGACTGGGGATCCATGTTGGGGATCTCCGGACCGAATGAGGTGTAGCCCACGAACTCGTTGAGAATGGTCTTCTGGCCGATGAAGTTGCCGACCATGGCGGCGTCGTTCCAGGGCACGCCCAGCGCCCACGCGAGCGGGCGAAGATGATGCCGAACAGGCCCTCCAAGGACCAGCCTTCGAAACCGAACAGGCCACCGAACCAACCGAGGACCGCGGAGACCATGCCGATCAGGGCAATGAACGCGATAAGCAGGCAGCCCACGATCACGGCGATCTTGCCGCCGCTCATGGCGCCGGTGCCGATGGCGTCGATGAGGTTCTTGGACTCGGTGTCGCGCACCTTGAGCACGTTGACGGAGGCCACGGACTTCTCGGTCTCGGGCATCAGGGCCTTGGCCACGAGTAGCGAACCCGGAGCGTTCATCACGCTGCGGCCAGAAGATAGGGCAGCGGAGCGCCCAGCAGCGAGTAGCCCACCAGGGTGGAGCCGGCCACGGCGGCGAAACCACCGGTCATGCACGCGAAGAGCTCGGAGCGGGTCAGCTTGCTGATGTACGGCTTGATCATCAGCGGGGCTTCACTCTGCCCCAGGAAGATCACGGTGGAGGCGAACACGGACTCGATTTTGGACGTGCCCATGATCTTGTTGAGCGCGGTACCCAGCAGGTGCACGAAGAGCTGTACCACGCGCAGGTAGTACAGCGCACCGATGAGCGCACCCAGGAAGATGATCACGGGGAGCACGTTCAGCGCGAACACGAATCCGCTGTTCTCACCGAACAACCCACCGAACACGAAGGACGTGCCTGATCGGTGAACGAGATGAGTCCCTGCACCAGACCGGAGAACCACTTGAGGGCCTCGAAACCGGGTCCCCATTTCAGGATCAACAGGGCCACACCGATCTGCAGGGCCAGGCCCACAGCCAGGGTGCGCCACTTGATGGCGCTGCGGTGTCTGGAGAGAAGGATGATGATGCCCAGAATGAGCACAATGCCAATCAGGCCTTGGAAGCGATCCACGATGATCCTGCCTTCACATGGGCGCCGTAGCGGCGCGAACATTTGTCAAAAGAGTGATTGACAAAATTTCTCATGAGCAGCTTAGGATGTGAACACCGGTTCCACAAGCCAGGAACACGAGTTTTCGAACCCCAATCCCGAGGGAGTGATCGCGGTGGTCGAGGCCTACGACGCTGTAGATGTCATCCGTATCAAGCGAGACCGTCAGAAGTTGCCCATGGACGCATCGACTGGATGGTGGACGCCTACACCCGCGGTGTTGTCGCGGACGAGCAGATGTCGGCTCTGGCCATGGCGATCTTCCTCAACGGCATGGATCGCGAGGAGATCGCCCGCTGGACGCAGGCCATGATCAACTCCGGCGAAACCATGAACTTCAAGGCCCTGTCCAAGGCCACCACCGACAAGCACTCGACCGGTGGCGTGGGGGACAAGATCACCCTGCCGCTGCGCCCCTGGTCGCTTCCTACGGCGTGGCCGTCCCGCAGTTGTCCGGCCGCGGACTGGGCCACACCGGCGGCACGCTGGACAAGCTCGAAGCCATCTCCGGCTGGCAGGCGGACCTGACCAATGACCGCATGATGGAGATCCTGGAGGACGTGGGTGCTGTGATCTGCGCCGCCGGTTCCGGTCTGGCTCCCGCGGACAAGAAGCTCTACGCCCTGCGTGACATCACCTCCACCGTGGACTGCATCCCGCTGATCGCCTCCTCGATCATGTCCAAGAAGATCGCCGAGGGCACCGGGGCCCTGGTCCTGGACGTCAAGGTGGGCCCGGGCGCGTTCATGAAGAAGGAAGCCGATGCCCGCGAACTCGCGCGCACCATGGTCGACCTCGGCACCGACGCCGGCGTGAACACTGTGGCGCTGCTGACCGATATGTCCCGCCCGCTGGGCCTCACTGTGGGCAACGCCCTGGAAGTCCGCGAGTCCGTGGAGGTCTTGGCAGGTGGCGGCCCGAGCGACGTCGTCCGCCTGACCGTGGCCCTGGCCAAGGAAATGCTGGAGGCCGCCGGCGTCAAGGACCCCGATGTTGAGGAAGCCCTCAAGGACGGCCGCGCCATGGACTCCTGGAAGCGCATGATCTCCGCGCAGGGCGGCGATCCGGACGCCCGTTGCCGTGGCCACCGACACGCACGAGGTCACCGCCGACGAGGACGGCGTCATGACCGAAATGGACGCGCTCGCCGTGGGTGTCGCCTCGTGGCGTCTGGGTGCGGGCCGCGCTCGCCAGCAGGATCCCGTGCAGGCCGGTGCCGGCGTCGAGATCCATGCGGTACCCGGCGACAAGATCAGCAAGGGGCAGAAGCTGTTCACCCTGCACACGGACACCCCGGACCGTTTCGACCGCGCGCTGGATTCCCTGCGCGGCGGCTACACCATCGATCCCCAGGCGGTCGAGGGCACCGGCGCGCGCGACGACGTCGTGCTCGACCGGATTTCCTGACCTCACCCACCGCCCGGCTCACCGAACCAAGGAGTTAATTCATGACCACCCGCGCCGAACTGGCCACCATGATCGATCACACGCTGCTCAAGCCGGAGGCCACGGCCGAGCAGGTGGCTGAGCTGGCCCGCGAGGCCGGTGAGCTGGGCACGTTCTCCATCTGCGTCTCACCGTCCCAGCTGGATGTGAACCTGCCCGAGGGAGTCAAGCTGGCCACCGTGTGCGGTTTCCCCTCCGGCGCGCATGCCGCTGCCGTGAAGGCTGCGGAGGCCGCGGATTCCGTGGCCGCTGGCGTGGACGAAGTGGACATGGTCATCAATCTGGGGCTGGCCAAGGCCGGCGATTGGGACGGCGTGCAGGCGGAGATCGCCGCGGTGCGCGAGGCGTGCCCGTCGAACGTGGTGCTCAAGGTCATCATCGAGTCCGCAGCGCTCACCGATGACGAAATCGTGGCCGCGTGCAAGGCTTCTGAGGCCGCGGGTGCGGACTTCGTGAAGACCTCCACGGGCTTCCACCCGGCCGGCGGTGCGTCGGTCGAGGCCGTGCGTCTCATGGCGGACACCGTGGGCGGCCGCCTGGGCGTCAAGGCCTCCGGCGGCATCCGGGACACCGCCACGGCGCTGGCCATGGTCGAGGCCGGGGCCACCCGACTGGGCCTCTCCGGCTCGCGCGCCGTACTCGACGGCCTGTCCGACTGATTCGCTCGCTCACCCCGCGGAGGTACGCATGACCGCTGAACTCTTATCGTCTGTCCGCAGCTGGATCGAGCAGGATCCGGACCCGACCACTCGTGCCGCGCTCGAAACGCTCGTGGCCAGTGCTGAGTCGAATGACCAGGCCGCCCTGGAGGATCTCGCGTCTCGTTTCGCGGGTCCGCTCATGTTCGGTACGGCCGGTCTGCGTGCCGCCGTTGGCGCGGGTGAATCCCGCATGAACCGTGCGGTGGTCATTCGCGCCACCGCCGGTCTCGCGGCATTCCTCAACGAACGGGTGGGGGAGCGGCCCGTGGTGGTCGTCGGTTGCGACGCCCGCCACGGTTCGGAGGATTTCGCCGCCGACGCCGCCGCCGTCCTCGCTGCCGCAGGTTGCCAGGCCATTCGGTTGCCCGCCCAGCTACCCACTCCCGTGGTGGCCTATGCCGTGCGGGAACTCGGGGCGGACGCGGGCGTGATGGTCACGGCCTCCCACAACCCTCCGGCGGACAACGGGTACAAGGTGTACCTGGGCGGACGTGCAGTGAACTCGGACGACGAGCGCGGCGTGCAGATCGTGCCCCCGGATGACGCTCACATCGCCGAGCGCATTGCGGCGGCCCCGCCCGCCAATCAGGTGCCGCGGGATGAGGCCGGTGTGGAGTGGGCGGATGACTCACTGCTCGAGGGGTACATCAACCGTGCGGCATCACTGCGCGGCACGGATGAACCCTCTGACGTGCGCATCGTCCTGACCCCCATGCACGGCGTGGGTGGGGAGACTGCCGTTCGTGTGTTGGAACGAGCTGGATTCCCGAACGTCACGGTAGTTCCGGAACAGGCTCAACCTGATCCCGAGTTCCCCACTGTGGTCTTCCCGAACCCCGAGGAGCCGGGCGCCATGGACCTGGCCGTTGCGCTGGGCTCGGCGGAGAACGCGGACGTGGTCATTGCACTCGATCCGGATGCCGACCGCTGTGCCATCGCGATTCCGAGCACCTCGGAAGACGGTGAAACCACGTGGCGGCGACTCACCGGTGACGAGCTGGGCGCGCTGTTGGGTGAGCACGCGGCGTCGGACCCAGAACGCAGCGGCGAGACTCTGGCCTGCTCGATCGTCTCCGGGCGCTTGCTCGGACGGATCGCGGAGCATCACGGGCTGAAGTTCCGTCAGACCCTGACCGGCTTCAAGTGGATCGCCCGTGCACCCGGCCTGCGGTTCGGTTACGAAGAGGCCATCGGGTACTGCACCGACCCGCTCGCGGTGCGCGACAAGGACGGCATCACCACCGCCGTGCGCGTGGCCTCATATGTGGACCGGCTCAAGCACTCCAGCGCCACGGTGCAGGGTGAACTGGACCGACTTGCGCGTCTGCACGGGCTCTACGCGACTGCTCCTCTGACCTTCCGTGTGGCCGATCTGGAACTGATCCCGCAGGGAATGCAGCGACTGCGCGAGAACCCTCCCGCGGAACTGGCCGGCTCCCCGGTGATCGAGTACACCGATCTGTCCAAGGGCGGCCCCGAACTGCTCCCCACCGAGGGTGTGCTCCTGCGCACCGAGGCCGACGACCGCGTGATCGTTCGCCCGTCCGGCACCGAGCCCAAGCTCAAGTGCTACCTGGAAGTGGTCCTGCCGGTCGAAGAGGGCGCCGAGATTCCGCGAGCGGAAGCTACATCCCGCCTCGAGCGGATCAGCGACGAAATCCGTCAGGCAGTGGGCTTCTAGCGCCACCGCCTGCGATTTAAGGTTCCCTATTACCGAAATCAGGTAAGAAATCGGGGATAAGGAACCACAGATCATCGCCGTGAACCACGAAGGCCCCGGTGCTCCTGAATGAGAGCGCCGGGGCCTTCGTCATGGGCGGAAGGTAAGGGATTTGAACCCTTGGTACGGGGTTACCGCACACTGGTTTTCAAGACCAGCTCCTTAGGCCGCTCGGACAACCTTCCTGACCGTTCGCGGCCGCCCGCGGGGGCGGTCGCGAACGACACGTCATTATTCCACGTGACCACGGCGCAGGGCCAATACGACGCCGCTCGGGCCGGTGACGCGCGTGGCGAACCGGCCGAGCGGCGTCGGAATCTAGCCGAGACCGCGAATCCGCGTCAGGATGGAGGGAGTAGGTAGACAACCAGCGAGAAGGAGAACCCATGCGCGCGGTGCGAGATATTGAATCGGGTGGCCCCGAGGTCCTGAAGATCACGGAGATCGACGAACCCTCGGTCACGGGGGATGGCGTGCTGATCGAGGTGGCGGCTGCGGGTATCAATCGCGCGGACGTGCTGCAGCGGCAGGGTAACTACCCCGTGCCTCCGGACGCGACCGATGTGTTCGGCCTCGAGGTTTCGGGAACCGTTGCCGAACTCGGCCCTGATGTGCCGTCTGAGGCGGGACTCAACGTGGGAGACAAGGTCGTAGCCCTGCTGGATTCCGGCGGTTATGCGGAAAAGGTCGTCGCACCGTGGCCGCAGGTGCTGCCCGCCCCGGTGGGCATGGACTTGGTGGAGGCGGCGGCTGCCCGAGGTCGCCGCGACCGTGTTCTCCAACGTGTTCATGGCCGCAGCCGCGCGCGAGGGGGAGACGCTGCTCGTACACGGCGCGCCGGCGGTATCGGAACCCACGCGATTCAGGTGGCCAAGGCTCTGGGGCTCACCGTGTTGGCCACGGTCGGCAGCCAGGAGAAGGCTGATTTCGTGACCGAACTCGGAGCCACGGCCATCAAGTACAAGGATGAAGACTTCGTGGAACGGGTCAAGGAACTGACCGACGGCCACGGGGCGGACGTGATTCTCGATGTCATGGGCGCCAAGTACCTGGAGCCCAACGTCAAGGCACTGGCGAACAACGGCCGCATCACCATCATCGGCATGCAGGGCGGCGTCAAGGGTGAGCTGAATATCGGTCGCCTGATGTCCAAGCGGGGAGCTGTCATCGGGACCACACTGCGCGCCCGCCCGCTGAGCGAGAAGGCCCAGATCATGGGTGCGGTGCGCCAAATCGTGTGGCCCCACGTCAACTCGGGAGCCGTCCGACCCATCATGGACAAAACCTTTCCGCTGGAGCAGGTCCGTGACGCGCACGAGTACTTCGACTCGGGTTCGCACATCGGCAAGGTGCTGCTGACTCCGTAACACGTCGGGTGAGCGGGACAGCTGTAGCGTTTTGTGGGCCTGAGGGCCGCAGCTCGCGAGGTGAATGCTGCTGAAGCGATACCATGAACCGCCGCGTCTTGGACGCGGCGGTTCATGCATGAAAGGGCACTGCGTGGGTTTCTTGCGCGATTACGTTGCTACGCGCCGCGATGACCAGGAACTGGGCCGCGGCGTCTGGCGGCGAGCTCATGATCGGTTCCAACGAGGCCTGGACCGGTACCACCAGATGCTGGAGGGCGTAACCGATCCGGTCCTCCGGGCGGGAGCATCCCGATCGCCAATGACCTCGCGGATCTCTTGCCGCGAGTACGTGAAGTCTGCATGGAAGCCCATCGCCGAGCGCCCTCGGAAACCCAAGACATCCCCGCATCCAAAGGCGGCTACCTCTCGGATGTGCACCGACAGTTGTCCCGCGGCGGAAACGCCATGGCGCAGACGGCGGAGGCACTGACCATGGCGCGGTTCGCGGCGTCGTCGGCGAACCGAACGGATGGGGAAAGCAAAAGCGACCCGCGCGTCCAAGGAATTGAACGACGGGCCGCCAGCGTGCACGAATGCGTGGAGCAGGCAGAAGCCTTACTGCGGGATTAGCCGCGAGCTCCTGGGGCTGCGCCTCCTGGAGACGGCGGTTCCGGTAGTACTGCAGTGTGTCGAGCACGGCGGAATCGGTGGCGGCAGCATGGCGGCCGCGGCGGCGCTTACGCACGGTGAACCACACCGAGCGCACGGTGGTGATCAGTGCGAGCGTGGCAAAGAACAGAACTCCTACGGACAGGATGTTCTGTGAAACGGTGAGACTCACGCCTGCGAGTCCTGCAGCGGCTACGGGCATGGCCTGGGAAAAATCAGCGCAGTACATTGACGGGGGTACCTTCCTCTACTTCTACGTGGTGCCACGAGCCGGTCTGGCCCGTGAGGTGTTGGTGTACAGCCGCGACAAAGGCGGACTGCAGGATCAGTGCATAAATCAGTTCGGGGAGTACGAGTGCCGCGGTGAAGCGGGCCTTCCAGCCGAGCTTCCACACCGTGACGGTGCGCTCCACGGCGAACACGGCGCCCACTGCGAGCCAGAACGGGTTCAGAGCGAACCAGCCGAACACCAGGGACATGGTCGTGAGCGTCAGGTACAGGGACATGAGCCCCACGGACAGGCACAGCATGAGCTGCTGACGCCAGTACGGGGCCGAGACGCGCGTGATGCCGTAGGCGGTGACGTTCTGGAGCGCACCCAAGTACCAGCGGCGGCGCTGCAGGAACAGCAGCTTGACTGACGGCATCATCTCGGTGGTGGACTCGCACTCGACCGGCGAGCACAAGCGGTATCCCACGGTCTTCAGATCCAGGGTCAGGCGCATGTCCTCGGTGATGGAACCCAGGTCGTAGTAACGACCGAAGTGCTCCTTGACCGCTTCCATGGCTTCCCAACGGATCAGCGCGGCCGTGCCGGACAGCACGAAGGTCTGATCCGTGCGTTCGATCTGTTCGGCGTAGCGGGCCCATTCGAGGCGCTGCATGTACTGCAGATACCCCTCGGGGTCCACACCGCCGAACACGGCGCCCACTGCGCCCATCTTGGGGTCGCGCAGCCGCTCGAGGGCGATCTCGATGAATCGCGGTGCCAGTTGGGTGTCCGCGTCCATGACCATCACGTGCCGCGGGTTCATGGCCGAGACGACCTCGAGGGCCTGATTGAGCGCACCGGCCTTGCGGTGCGTGTTGTCGACACTCTCCATCACGTCCGCCCCCGCGGCCCGTGCGATCTCCACCGTGTTGTCGGTGGAGTTGTCGGAAACCACCAGAATTCGATCCGGTGAATGTGTTTGATGTAACAAGGACGTAATAGTGCCTTGAATACTTTGTGCTTCGTTATGGGCAGGAATGATCGCAACGATCATGTTGGTGATCGGTCCTTCTACGAGTGATAAAGAGCGTAGAAGACTCTCAACCTCTCCCCAAAGGTTGCTTACTGAAAGTCCCCCACACTCGCGCGTCCCTGTGCGCTTTAACTCGCTGACCGAGAGCCCAATCCCAGTCAGTGTGCGTTGTTAAGAGTATAGGCACAGATAGTGCACTAAAATCCACCCTGCTGGGGACATCACCCCAAGTTACAGAGGCCTTTTGGGGGACAGGTGTCAGATGATTCGTTGTTGTCTGGCCCTGTCGATGGCTGCTGTCCGATTGTCGACATTGAGTTTGTTGTAAACATGAACTAGATGCGTTTTCACAGTTGCCTCGGATATGAACAATTGTTTTGCCATGCTGCGGTTGCTGGCCCCCGTCGCTGCCAATTCAAGTATTTCAATTTCACGCGGCGATAAAGCCGAGGCGGGTTTTGTGGTGCGCATCACTAATTGTGCGGTTACTTGCGGGGAAAGTACCGGGCGGTTAGCGGCGGCGTCGAGAACGGCCTGTCGCAACGTGTCCTCCGGTGCGTCCTTGAGCAAATAGCCCGTGGCACCCGCCTCCAGTGCAGAGAGGATGTCCGACTGCGTGTCGTAGGTCGTGAGGATCAATACGGGTGGCCCGCCGGCGGCACGGATGGCTCGGGTGGCGTCGATCCCGGTGGGTCCGGGGCCCATCTGGATGTCCATGACCACTACGTCGATGTCATCGTGGCGGGACCGCTGTTGAGCGGACAGGGCATCGCGCGCTTCTGCGACCACGGTAATTCCGGGTAGGCCTTCCAGAACGGCGCGCAGACCGGCACGCACCACGGGGTGGTCGTCGACCAGTAGTACTCGTGTGCTCATGATGATTCTCCGGGGAGGTCGCTGTCGGGGGAGTGCAGGGGTGCTGCGCTGTCGGATGCTGGGTCCACGACCCTGGGGGAGGTATTAACGTGCGGGGGATTGAGGGGAAGTCGCACATTGACCGCCGTGCCGTCTCCCGTTGCGGATTCAACGGTGGCGGTGCCACCGGCCGCGGTCACGCGCTCGTGCAGACCGGGTAGGCCGAAGCCGTTGGACGCGTCACGGGGCGGCAAGCGATCCGGGTTGAAGCCGACCCCGTTGTCGACCACGTCCACGCTCACGTCGTGATCCCACCAGGACAGGCTGACCACAGCCTGGCGAGCGTGTGCGTGGGAGGCCACATTGGCCAGGAGAGTCTGGACTGCTCGCAACAGCACGGTTTGTTGGGCAAAGTCGGCTTGTCCTGTGCCGTCCTCCGTGAACGTCACCGTGAGATCCTCCCCGCGAGCCCGGGCCTGTTCAGTGTTCGCTCACATAGTTGCCGCAGGGCATCAGCGAGCGGAACCGCCAGGGCGGGGGATGAGAGGTTGTGGACGAACCGGCGGGCCTCGGCGAGGTTCTCGGACGCGGCGGTCTCAATGGTGCCCAGCCGTTCATCAGTGCGCCGTACGTCATCTTCGGACAGTGAGGACCGGGCGGCGCGGGACATCAGCACGATCGAGGACAGCCCCTGGGCCAGGGTGTCGTGAATTTCTCGTGCCAAGCGTTCGCGTTCGGTGGCCTGGCCGGCGGCGCGCTCGGTACGTGCCAATTCCGAGCGCGTGTTTTCAAGGGCCGTCAACGTGCGCTGATATCGCAGCACGTCCTGGTACATGGCCCGGTACGAGGACGCCATGATGACGGCGAACACCGTTCCCAGCACGGTCCGTAGACCATGGCGGAAGTGAACTCGTCGGCTCCGATGTGCAGTCGCTGCGACAGGATCACCACACCCGTCATAGCAACGACACACGCCAGCGCCACGGCCCGGGGGAGTAACAACAAGAAGAGGAAGAAGAGGGGAAAAGCCACGGAAATGAAGTCCGCGCTCATCAGAACCAGGGCGCCCACAGCACAGAGATCACCGCGAGCCACGGAATGGCCAGGAAGCGGGGGTTTCGATCGCTGCGACCGTGGGCGTACCGGTTCTCCCACACGGTTCCCACCAGGTAGACCGCCGCCAGCAGGCACGCGAGGCAGAGGGACCACACGAACTTCATGGGCGGATCCGAGGCCATGCGCAGCACGCCCAGGAACAACAGCCCCGCGAAACTCACGTGCAGGGCCAAGCGGAGTACTCGCAGCACCCGGGCGGTCGATGTGGTTTCCACCTGAGTCTGCCTTCCGTTCCGGATCGGGAGTCTTGCGTCTAGACCGCGACGCCGCGACGTCGCGATCACCGCGCCGCGGCGGCGTCGTCGGTCTCGCTAGGGCAGCATACGCGGCCAACCCGAGCGGCAGATCCATCAAAAGGTGGATTGTGGGCTCAACTCAACGGCAACGGTAGGTCGCTCGGATGCGTGATGTGACCGCAGCGGATTTCCGGGAACCTGAAATGGAAGAAATCTGTCGTGAAGGGACCGGAGGTACCCATGTTCGTCTCGGTGAGAGACATCGTTTTCGCCAAGGGGCGTGTAGCCTGGTGGCGTCGGTGGTCGCCCTGATCACCATTCTCCTGATCATGTTGAGCGGGCTGACCAACGGGTTGGGCAAGCAGAACACCGCCGCGTTGGAAACGCTGGACGCTCAGCGCATCGTGTTCGGCCCCGCCGAGGGCACGGAGGAAATGCCCTCGTTCACCACCTCGCAGATCACCCAGGAGCAGCTGGACGCCTGGACCGCCGAGCCCGCGGTCGAGCATGCCGAACCGCTCGTGGTCACGCTGACCCAGGTGGGGTCGGATTCCAAGGTGACCACCGGGGCCGTAATGGGCCTGCCCGAGGATTCGATGTTCGCGCAGAAGGTCGACCTGCTCGACGGTCAGCACCGCCCCGAGGACGGCCAGATCGTGCTGTCGGAGTCCTACACCGAGGATTTGGGCATCGGCCTGGGTGACACCGTGGGTATTGGCGGCAAGGATCTCGAGGTCGTCGGTTTCGTGCAGGACGAGTTCTACAGTCACCTGCCCGTCGCCTGGTTGACCGATCCGGACGCGCTCGCGGTCGCTCACCAGCCCACCGCCACCGTGGGCACGGAGATCATGATCCAGTTCGCGGACGGCACCGATTCCGCTCAGATGGACAAGATCGCCACCAACCTGGATGAGCGGGTCGACACGATGACCCAGACGACCCGCGAGTCGTTCCAGGCCATTCCGTCCTATTCCTCCGAGAACGGCTCGCTCATGCTCATGCAGGCGTTCCTGTACGGAATCTCGGCGCTCGTGGTGATTTCGTTCATCACGGTGTGGACCGTTCAGCGCACCCGCGACGTCGCCGTGCTGCGTGCCCTGGGCGCGTCGCGCGGTTACCTGGTGCGCGATTCCCTGGTGCAGGCCACGCTGGTGGTCGGCCTGGGCGTAATCATCGGCGCCTGGTGGGTGGCCTGATGGGTTGGCTCGTGGCCACGCAGGTCACCGCTGTTCCGTTCCTGTTCTCGCTGGCCGCCGTGGCCGTGCCGGCGCTCGGCGTGCTGCTTTTGGGCATCGTCGGTTCGCTGCTCGCCGTGCGCCGCGTTGCCAAAGTCGACCCCATGATTGCCCTGGGAGGTAACTGACATGACCACCACCACTCACACCGCACCTTGGAACGACCAGGATCGAGCCGTGGCCGCACCCGCTTTCGAGCTTCGCGATGTCACGCTGTCCTACCCGGATGGCAAGGGTCCCGACGGCGCTCCCCGCACCATCACCGCGCTCGACAGCGTGTCCCTGGCGGCCGTTCCCGGCACCATGACCGCGCTGACCGGCCCGTCGGGTTCGGGTAAGTCGTCGCTGCTGGCCGTGGCCTCGACCCTGCTCAAGCCGAGCACCGGTGAGGTTCTGATCGGGGAGACCTCCGTGGGGGGACTTTCCGAGAAGGAACGCGCTCGCCTGCGCCGCAACGAGGTGGGCACGGTGTTCCAGCAGCCCAATCTGATTCCCTCGCTCAAGGCCGTGGACCAGTTGGTCGTGACCAGCCACATCCGCGGCGCTCGCGGTGCGGCCAAACGACAGGCTCGCGAGCGCGCCCAGCAATTGCTCGAGCTGGTAGGTCTGGAGGACGCCGGGCGACGCCGCCCGCACGAGCTCTCCGGTGGTCAGCGGCAGCGCGTCATCATTGCTCGTGCGCTCATGGGCGAACCCAAGCTGCTCCTGGTGGACGAACCCACGTCCGCTCTGGACCAGCAGCGCTCGGCCGAGGTCATGCAACTGCTCAAGAACCTCACCCGCAAATTCGACTTGGCCACCGTGGTGGTCACCCACGACCTGGAGTTCGTGGACATGGCCGACCGTGAGGTCACCATGCTGGACGGCAAGCTGACCGTCTGACCACGACTCACCTC
>NZ_AJXN01000113.1 GCF_000286355.1 Kocuria atrinae C3-8
ACGGTCGCGGGGGCTCTGTCCAAATAAATCTGAGCTGGAATCCTCAGGAAGCGCGGCGTGCGCGAGCGGCACGGCGCTTGAGGGCGCGGCGCTCGTCTTCACTCATACCGCCCCACACTCCGGCGTCCTGGCCGGATTCGAGGGCCCACTGCAGGCAGGTGTCCATGACCTCGCACGTGCGGCACACGGCTTTGGCCTCTTCGATCTGCAACAGAGCGGGGCCGGTGTTACCAACGGGGAAAAATAGTTCTGGGTCCTTCTCGAGGCATGCTGCGCGACTACGCCAATCCATGATCTGCGGCGACGCTCCTTTCACAAAATAGGGTGTGCACGAAAACACGGCATCACCATCGAGCGCAGGCTGAGCGCGACAGGAGAGTGTTCGGGGGGAGTACACACAGAAAAGGCCCGCGGTGGCCGGGCCTCAAAAGATGATCTGTCCAGTACTTTCTCACGTGAACAACTCGTGAACAAGGGTCTGAGCGGTATATCACACCGAAAG
This sequence comes from Kocuria atrinae C3-8, assembly GCF_000286355.1. Lineage (GTDB taxonomy): Bacteria > Actinomycetota > Actinomycetes > Actinomycetales > Micrococcaceae > Kocuria > Kocuria atrinae_A. Next base: position 503 of record NZ_AJXN01000113.1, read on the forward strand.
TTTTCCCAAATCAACCGACTGATCATGACCTTCCGTGAACGACATTAGAGTTGAGGGTGCCCGGCTCGTCCTCATGAAAGGCCCATCCATGGTCCCCGCCTCCCAGCAGAAGTCTCCAGATCGCCCGTGGACGGTATGGGTGATCTGCGCGATCGTTGGCCTGGAGGCTCTGGCCCTTGCCTACGTGGGGGTCCGGTTCGTGATTTCGCTGTTCTCCGAGCACCTGATTCCCACGGCGGGCATCATTTTCGGTGCGGTGGTGATGTTGGCTGCTGCCGCGTGGCTGGGCTCCGCGGCGTGGGCACGGTGAAGGGCGCCGGTGGCCGCGAGCGGCCATTCTGGTGTCCCAGGCCTTCTTGGTGATCGTGGGCATCTCGCTGACCCAGGTCGGTGCTCGCGCCATTGGCGTGGCCTGCGTGGCGGCCGCGATCATCACGCTCATGGCGCTTTTCAACCGTCCCACGGCGCAGTGGATGGTGGAGTCCGCGCGTCAGCCGTCCCGCTGAGCTACGCATCCCGCTGAGGAGTCTGAACCAGCTCGGGCACACCTCGATGGATCCAGTACCCCGCCCGGGGGCCCGCCCACGGGCATACCGGTCAAGGACGCTCCGAACAGATCGCCGTCGAACGCTTTTCTGGGCCGCAGCAGCAAGGTGTCGGCCGCGTGCCGCCACTGCATCAGTGGTGGAAAGAGCGCTGGCAAGCCGTCGCTGAGCCGCAGCGCCACGACCAGTCGCAGGTCTTTTCGGACGACGACGCCGCTCGTTCCGACCCTGGTTGCCACAGCGCACCCAGGCGTTGGACCACCTGGGCGCCGAGTGAATCGGCGTCGTCGATGATCAGGGTCGTGTCGGGACCGGCCCCGGACAACAGACGCTCCACCTCGTCCGCAGACTCGGGGTGACAGCGAAGCACGGCTCCGGGCGACAGCGACGTCTCCACAGAATCCAGGAACGTGCTGCGCCCCGAGCGTGAAGGCCCCACGACCAACAGCGTGGAACTCGGGCCCCAATCGCTCGAGACGGGGAAATGCTCGGTGCTCAGGCCCACCAGAAGTCCCGGTCCGCGGTCATTCGTTACGGACCAGCACCCGGGGAGCGATCGATAGCGCGGCCAGATGCTCGTGTCCGGGTCGGCTGCCCCGGCGTGTGCTCGTTCGGTACGGACAGGGTCCCCGCTGGGAGCCGGAACCTGGATGACCGTGTGGGCGCCCTGGGAGCGCTGCGCCGGCACGGGAGAGCATCTGTCCGCAGCCGCACCCTGCAGGACACCGCGGAGTGGGAAAGGCCTGACCGCGGGTAGCTTGGGCCACTGCAGCAGAGATTCGGGAGTTTGATCGGCCGGAAAGTAAACACGAGACCGACCCACGGACGACGCCCGCCCCACCGACAACGAACGTTCACCGGCCAGAACCACGGCCACACCGTTCTGGGAACCCGACGTGGCCAGGGAGATCAGATCGTCCTCGAGGTGCGCCCACGGCCCCGCCCGTAGGAGGGTGCAGCAGCGATCCCAATCCTCGACCATGAGCACCGCTGTCTCGTGCGGGCAATGGTGGTCAGCAGTGGACCGGGACAGGAAATGCTGGGACCCTCGGGTCAGGCATTCGAGGAGTGCCTTGATGCCCCAGGCGTCCTGAGCGGTGGCCGTGCCGTGGAGCAGACCGGCATCCGACCAGCTTCGGGTGGGTCCTTCGACCCCGGGGGTGGTCGTGATGACGTACAGCGCGGGGCCTGAACGGCTACTCGCGAACTGCTCCGCGATGGACAGCAACGCACGTGAGGTGTGCAGCGGCTGACCAATGAGAAACAGCGTGCCGTCCGTCTGCGGCGTCCAGCTGGCTCGACCGGTCCAGTGCTCCGACGAATTTTCTGCGGGGCCCAGGTCCACGTCACCGCGCTCGCAGACGAGCTGCAACGCTGTCTCCGGCAGAGGGACCGGCACGGGTTTCACGGTGGAGTGAGCAATGGTGGGGGAGTTCCCCATCGGCGAGAAGAATTGCGCCGCTCCATCCTCGTGCCGATAGGCCTCCGCAATCTCAGTCACCACCCTCAGGACCCCGGTCTCAACACCGGAAACATCCTCCGGCCCGCCGGAGGGGCGGAGCGAATGCTCACCCCCGGGCAGCCTGATGCGCACTTCGTCGGCCGGAGGAGCGGCGCAGCTCGTGAGAATTGCCGTCTGAACTTCCACGGGCGCCCCGTGGCCGGCATCGACGAAGGCCCGGCCCGGCGTCGTCGACGAAATCCCAGCGGCAGCGGCCGAGCCGATGACGTCCGCGGAATCCTGCTCCGCCCGCACCCGCAGACACACGGCCTGGCTGACGTTGGCCCGAACGTCCGCGGGGATGGCCCCTTGCGGTCGCTGCGTGGCTAGGACCAGATGAATCCCCAGGGAGCGGCCCACGGTGGCGATCTTGGCCAGCTCGTCACCGGCGGTCGAGAAGGCGTCCACGAGCATCTTGACCTCGTCGACCACGACCACGAGTTCCCGAAAGATCAGGGGCTCAGCGGAGGGCGCGGTGCTCAGGAGCCGCTGAAAGTCGGAGACGCCCAGGCCGGCCAGGAGGCGTTCACGGCGTCGTAGTTCGGCGCGCAGAAATTCCAAGGCTCGCCGGACATCCTCGGGTGCCAGATCGGTCAGGAGCGTGGACCGGTGAGGCAGGTCGGACAGCGGAGACAGTGCGGCACCGCCCTTGAAATCAACGAACAGGAACTCGAGCCGTTCCGGTGAGTATCGACAGGCCAGAGAGGCCACCAATGTTCGGAGAACCTCGGACTTCCCACAGCCGGTGGTCCCGGCGATCAGCAGGTGGGGGTGTTCGTCACTGAGCGGCAGACATTCCACGCCGTGCCGCGACAGCCCGATTGCCGCCTCGAGTCTCGGTAACCGGGCGGTCGCACGCCACAGATCCGGAATCGCGCTCGCCTGTGGAAGAACCAGATCGGTGCCCACGGACTGTGGCAGTCCCGAGACGTCCCGCAATGACGGGATCGCGGACTGCACGCGTGACCACTGCTGCATCGCCGGAGCGAACACCGCGGAGCTGACGGTGTCCACCCGAAGCCCCATCCGGTCCCGACCGGCGGTCGGATCCAAGCCCGGCACTGCCCCCTGAACGTCACAGCTCAGCACGATGGAGGAATCCCACGACAGGACGGCGCTCGCGCCACTCCCACCGGACGCATCACCGGCCACCGACACGACAAGGCGCACGCGGTCCTCCACCGACGTGATTGAAGCGGCCGTCTGTGCCGAGTACACCTCCACGGCAGGGCCGGTCACCGACCGGTGCTGAGGGAAGCTCACGACCCGAAGGGCAGGGAGTAGCGGGGCTCGCCATCCGACTTCCGGGTCCACGATGACCTGGTGTATCGCCGAGGGTCCGGTCAGTAACTGCACGGCCACTGCGTTGATCACGTCCGCGCGATGGCGCGACGGCACGATCAGTTCCAGGTGGTGTACTTGCGACAGGTTGAGCAGCACAGGTGCCAGCCGGTGCTCGGCCGGAACGGCAGCGGGTCCATCGCCCAGGTGCACCGCCGCCGTGCGTTCGGCCTCGCCCAGGCGCACCCATCGCTCGACTCTCTCGACCGCGGAGGTCGACGGTCTGTGGGCGGGAATAGCGAGGGACGCACCGGAATCCAACGTTCGCAAGCGACCCACCACCTCCGCCGCCGACGGCGCTGCCTCCCCGCAACGTCTCAGGTCCCGTTCCAGCGCGGCCGCCACACGGCTCGTTCCCGAGTTCTCGCGGCGCGTCCGACACTCCAACTCACCACCGCGACGATTGCGCCCAGAGCGCTGAAGAGCATGAAGAACCACATGCCCGTGACCACGGTGATCACCACGCCCAAGATCAGGGGGAGCAATCCCATGAGCAAACCCATGCGAGCGCCCTGCCCCGACGCACGGTGAACCGTGATGATGTGCGCCGGGCTGTCGTCGCCTGTGAGCGGTGCTGGCCATGAGACCCGGCGTCGAGCGGAGGTGACATCGGAGGGCATCGTCAGTTGCAGCCAGGAACTCCGGCAGCGCAGCCGGTCACCCTCGCGCAATGGAACGGGTCCGGGCTTGATGTGCACGTCGGAATGATCCATCACGATCTCCGTCGCATCATCGGTGCCGGCCAACGGAGTCAGCTCGGGAATCCCATTCACCGATTCCAGGAACTGTGATCCGCGGGTGATGACCAGTTCAGTGCCACACGCAACTCCGGACACGACCGTGAGCTTGGGGCAGTTGATGTGGCGTTCGGCGTCACGACCCGACCGTTCAAGGTGCGGAGGACCCACGTGGTGGTCTGTCGGGAACCACGTCGGAGTCTCACGGGGCGACGGGCCTGGAAAAGGTCGACTCGAATGCAGCACGATCGTGGCCCCGTCCACCAACGGAAACTCGCCAAACCGGAGCGCACCAATATCGATGCCCTCCACGGTCAGGTCCGCTTCCGCTCCGAGAAACGCACAGAGTTCCCGGGCCACGCTGCTCCCAGCGGTGCCCGGTGTGGCATCGATAGCCACCCGGTGCTCCCGAGACTCGGTGGCACCGGCCCATCGCAGGCCGACCATGATTTCCATGGGCCTCAGCACAGCACGCCACGTGATCACCACCCGGACCCATCGACCAACGTGTGGAGCGGTCCGGAAGGCCCCGTGCGGCGTCGTCGTTGTGGAGCGCGCGCCCCGTGCGGGTGGGAAAATCTCGGGAAATTACCGGATGACAGCGGTGGACAGGCAGGTCACCGACCCGGAGTACGTGAGACAGTGGAGCCTATGAGACCCCGGAAGGTTGTCATTGTCAGTCGGATTTTCACGCCGGAACCGGCGGCGGCGTCGTTCAGGTTGCGCGCCCTGGCCAGGGGATTCGCCGCTGAAGGCGCGGACGTCACCGTGCTCACCACGCGCCCTCCGCGCGGCATGGCCGAAACGACCGCGGACGAACCGTACGCCGTGGTGCGCGTACCGGTGCTGCGCGACGAGTACGACTACGTGCGCGGCATTCCCCAGTACTTGAGTTTTGATATCCAGGCTTTTGCGCGGTTGCTCTTCATGGACGCTGACATCGTAGTCAGCGAGCCCCCGCCCACCACGGGGCTGGCCGTGTGGGCCTCGAGTCTGCTGCGGCGTCGGCCGTATATCTGGTACAACCCGGACGTGTGGACCGCGGCGACCATCACCATGGACGTTCCGCGGATCGTCACCGCACTCATGCGCGTGGCCGAGACCGTTTCGGCACGCTGCGCGGGCGGCGTGATTACCGTGTCGGAGGCCATGGGTGCGGAGCTCGCGAAGGTCACCGGTGTGAAGCGCAACAAAATGATCGTGGCGGAAAACGGGATCGACACCGAGATCTTCACCCCGGACGGCCCGTCCGAAGAACTCGCCGAACCGTATTTCGTGTATGCCGGCTCCATGTCCGAATGGCAGGGAGCGGACGTGTTCATCCACGCGCTCGCCGAGATTCTCGACGAGCACCCGGACGTAAAAATCCACTTCCTGGGCCGAGGCTCGGATGTGGAACGCATGGAACGGGTGGCTCGCGAGGTCGCCCGAACAACGTGGTTTTCGACGGCGTCCAGCCACCCGAACGCACCGCCTCGTTCACCCGCGGCGCAGTTTCGGCGCTCGCCTCGATCGTGCCCGGCCAGGGTTATGACTTCTCCAAGCCCACCAAGCTTTACGCCGCGGCCGCGTGCGGCACGCCCGTGATCTACGCCGGCGCCAAGGGCGTGGCCGCGGACTTGGTCACCGAGAACGGCTTGGGCCGCGCCGTCGGCCACGATGCAACCGAAGTCGCAGCGGCAATGCGGGCAGCCATGGAGCCCGCCGGCTTGCATGATCGCGATACGGGCATACGACGCCGCTCGGACTGGGCCCGCGCCCACGCGTCCTTGGGCGCCTCCGGTCGTGCTGCTGCGACATGGGTGCTCAGCGGATTCGTTCGGAACCAATCACGGTGACGGTCCACACAGCGTCAAGAAGGTACTGAACCGGCGGAGTCCGGTAGCTTAGGGCAAGATGTCTTGACCCTCACCGGGTCGTGAAGATGGTAGGGAGTAAACACGTGAACACTGATTTGGTGGTCGTGGGTTCGGGTCTGTTCGGTTTGACCGTGGCAGAACGAGCCGCCAGGGAATTGGGATTGAAGGTCACCATGATTGACCGCCGATCCCACCTGGGCGGAAACGCGTACAGCGAGAACGAGGAACGCACCGGGATCGAGGTGCACCGCTACGGCGCGCACCTGTTCCACACATCCAACGAGCGTGTGTGGGAGTACGTGAACCGGTTCACCGCGTTCACCAACTACGTGCACCGGGTGTACACCCGCCACAACGGCGAAGTGTTCCCCATGCCCATCAACCTGGGCACCATCAACCAGTTCTTCCGCTCGGCCTACTCGCCGGGTGAGGCGCGGGACCTGATTCGTGAACAGGCCGGCGAGCTGGCGGGAACCGACCCGCAGAACCTCAACGATAAGGGCATTCAGCTGATCGGCCGCCCCTTGTACGAGGCGTTCATCAAGCACTACACCGGCAAGCAGTGGCAGACGGATCCCAAGGACCTGCCCGCGTCCATCATTTCGCGTCTGCCGGTGCGCTACACCTACGACAACCGGTACTTCAACGACACCCACGAGGGTCTGCCGGTGGACGGTTACACCGCGTGGCTGGAACGTATGGCGGACCACCCGAACATCGACGTTCGTTTGGAGACCGACTTCTTCGACGATTCACAGGAGTTCTCCAAGTCCAACGTGGTGGGTCAGGTTCCGGTCATCTACACCGGCCCGGTGGATCGCTACTTCGACTACACCGAGGGCGACCTCTCCTGGCGCACCATTGACCTGGAGGAGGAAGTCCTGGACATCGAGGACTTCCAGGGCACCTCGGTCATGAACTACCCGGATCCGGACGTACCCTTCACCCGCATCCACGAGTTCCGTCACTTCCACCCGGAGCGTGACTACACCAAGGACGCCACCGTGATCATGCGTGAGTTCTCCCGCTTCGCGGAAAAGGGTGACGAGCCCTACTATCCGGTGAACACCGCTACGGACCGCGAAAAGCTGCTGGCCTACCGTGATCTGGCCAAGGGCGAGAAGTCTGTGCTGTTCGGCGGCCGCCTGGGCACCTACAAGTACCTGGACATGCACATGGCCATTGGCGCCGCGCTGTCCATGGTGGACAACAAAATTGCACCGCACTTCACGTCCGGTGCACAGCTGAACAGCGGAGGCGTTGACGAGTGAGCGAGCAGACCCCACAGGACACAGCGGCTCGGTCGGGGGAGAGCCAGGAGTACCTGGCCAAAATCACCAATGAGCCGACCAACGGTAAAGACCTGCGCGAAGTTGCGCGCGTGGTTTTCCCCGCCAACAAGGACCTGGACTCCTTGCCGCTCTACATTGACGGACCCATCAACGTGGAGGGCCCTTCCTCTGCGGGTTCGGACACTGCGTCGCAGCACCCGGATGACATCATTTCTCGCAGGTCTGCTCGGATTCGCCCCGGTAAGCGAGTCTCCTTCGGTTCCTACTTCAACGCCTTCCCTGCCAGCTACTGGCGTCGGTGGACCGTGGCGGATTCCGTGGTCCTGCGCGTCAAAACCACCGGTGCGGGCTCGCTGATCGTTTACCGTTCCAACGCGCGCGGCGTGGCCCAGCGCGTTGAGGACCGCCGAGTCGAGGGGACTGACACCCACGAATTCGAGCTGACGCTGGCGCCCTTCGGTGACGGCGGTTGGTACTGGTTCGATCTCATCTCGGACGACGAGGGCATGATCCTAGACGAGGCCAGTTGGCTGGTTCCTTCGGGCGATCGCCATGTAGGCCGCGTGACATTGGGTGTTACCACGTTCAACCGGCCTGACTACTGCGTCAACACGATCAAGACCATTGCCGCGGCCCAGGAATTGGACGCGGTTCTGGACGAACTGATCATTGTGGACCAGGGCAACAAGCTGGTCTCGGACGAGGTTGACTTCGCCGAGGCCGAGTCCGCAATGAATGGCAAGCTGCGCGTCATTCGCCAGGGCAACATGGGTGGCTCGGGCGGTTTTGCCCGCAACATGTACGAGGTACTCCAGGGGCGTGAGACGCCTCAGGGCGTGGAGAAGTCCGACTACGTGATCATCTTGGACGACGACATCCTCCTCGAGACCGAGGGTGTGCTGCGTGCGGCGGCGTTCGCCGACATGTGCCACACGCCGTCCATCATCGGCGGTCACATGTTCGACATGTACAACAAGCCGTTGCTCAACGCCTATGCAGAAGTTGTGAACCCCTATCGCTTCCTGTGGGGCCATCGACGGCCTGGGCGGAGTGGACTTCGCCGAGCGCGGTCTGCGTTCGCGGCCCAGGCTGCACCGCCGCTGGGATGCCGACTACAACGGCTGGTGGATGTGCCTGATTCCCCGTGTGGTCATGGAGGACATTGGGCTGTCCCTGCCCGTGTTCATCAAGTGGGATGATTCCGAATACTCGTTGCGAGCCAAGGAAGCCGGTTACCCCACCATTTCGCTTCCCGGTGCGGCCGTGTGGCACGTTTCGTGGGCTGACAAGGACGACGCCGTGGACTGGCAAGCCTACTTCCACGAGCGCAATCGCCTGATCGCTGCTCTCCTGCACTCTCCCTACTCCAAGGGCGGGCGGATGTTGCGTGAGTCCATCACCACGGATACCAAGCACGTGGTGTCCATGCAGTACTACCCGGCGAAGTCCGTGTTGTTGGCTATTCAGGACGTCCTGGCCGGGCCGGACGGACTCCATGAGATGCTGCCCACCCGGATGCCCGAGATTCGCGCCATGAAGGACGATTACTCGGACGCCCGTGTGGTGAAGGATCCGGCCGACCTCCCGCCGGTGCGCCGTAAGAAGCCTCCCAAGACCATGGAAGCTCCCAAGGCTCCCACCAAGCCGCAGCTCATTCCGTGGGCCGTGCGCACCGTCTTGAAGCAGACGCTGCGTCCGGTGCGGGACATGGCCAAGGAGAACCCCGAAGCCAATGTTGCCCACATGGACGGTCACTGGTCCTACCTGGCCACCCTGGATTCCGCGATCGTCTCCAATGCGGACGGTACGGGTGCCTCGTGGTACCGCCGTGACCCGGCGCAGGTGCGCGAACTGATGACCGAGAGCATCAAGCTGCACGCGGAGCTCTTTGCACAGTGGGAGTCGCTGAGCAAGCAGTACCGCGCTGCGCTTCCGGACATCACGTCACCGGAAGCCTGGGCGCGTACTTTTGCCGAGAACGGCCCCAAGAAGTAATTTTGCTCCATGCGCGACGCCGCACGTGTACGTTCGTTCGCGTGCGGCGTCGTCTTGTATCCGGTGATGCCCAAGAGGGTGCATCACGAGGAAAGGATGGCAACCCCGTATGAAAGCTCCCGTTTCGCATTTGAGGCCCCCGGGAAAAGATCGCGGGCTGCGGGACGTCTTGGAGAATCGGTTTCTGCTGAGGCTGATTGTCGACAAGGAAATCCAGATCCGCTACCGGGGAACCGTGCTGGGACTGCTCTGGTCCTATCTCAAGCCCGGGGTGCAGTTCCTGGTGTTCTACATTGCCATGGGCGTGTTCCTGGAACTCAACCGCGGTATTGAAAACTTCGCCGTGTATCTGTTCTCCGGAATCGTGGTGATGAACCTGTTCGGAGAGGTTTTCGGCAACGCCTCACGGTCGATCGTGGCCAACGGTGGCTTGCTGAAGAAGATCTATCTGCCAGACAGCTATTTCCCGTCTCCAACCTGTTGGTGGCGTTCGTGCACTTTGTGCCGCAGCTGGCGATTCTCTTGATCGCCTGTTTTGCCACGGGGTGGCGGCCCGACCTGAAGCAATTGCTGGCCGTGCTGGTGGGGACGTTCATCATTGCCCTGTTCGCCCTGGGCCTGGGCATGCTCTTCACCACCTTCAACGTGTTCTTCAGGGACGCTGAGAACATCGTGGACCTGATCATCATGGTGTCCACCTGGGCCTCGCCCGTGCTCTACATGTGGACCATGGTCCGGGACAAGCTGTGGGACTGGGTGTACTTCGTGTACATGCTCAACCCGTTGACGGTGGCGGTGGAACTGTTCCACTACGGTTTCTGGTTCCCCACCACGGACACGCCACAGATCTGGCACGTGCCGCCGCACCTGCTGACGATGTGGACGCCGCTGGCCATTGTGGTCAGTTTGCTCATCTTCTTCGTTGGTGACCGTTTGTTCCGTGCCCAAGAGGGCAACTTCGCGCAGGAGCTGTAAATCATCGTGTCCAGTACTGCTAGCAAAACCGTTAAGGGACGTACCGAAGCGGATCTCGCGATCCGTGTGCAGAACATGAGCAAAGAGTTCGTGCTGCGCCACACCCGGTCCATGAAGGAAGCCTTCGTGTGGCTGGTCAAGGGCCGCAAGGGTGACCTCACCGCCAAGTTCAAGGCACTCAATGACGTCTCGTTCGACATCTATGACGGCGAGACCGTGGCGCTGTTGGGATTCAACGGCTCTGGCAAGTCCACGTCCCTCAAGATGATTTCCGGCGTGATGAATCCCGATTCCGGCACCATTCTTACTCGCGAAAAGGTCGCGGGTTTGATTGAGGTCGGCGCGGGTTTCCACCCGGACCTCACCGGTCGTGACAACGTGTACCTCAACGGGGCCATTCTGGGGATGACCAAAGCGGAGATTGACGAGAAGTTCGACGACATCGTGGAATTCTCCGAGATTGCCGAGTTCATCGACACCGAGGTAAAGTTCTACAGCTCGGGCATGTACCTGCGGCTGGCCTTCTCCGTGGCCGTCCACACGGATCCCGAGGTCTTCCTCGTGGACGAGATCCTGTCCGTGGGTGACGAGCCGTTCCAGAAGAAGTGCATCGGGCGCATCAAGGACCTGGTCCGCCGCGGCAAGACCCTGGTGGTGGTCAGTCACGACCTGAATCTGGTCATGGACATCTGCGAACGCGGAATCGTGATGGACCACGGGAATAAGGTCTTTGACGGGTCCGTGTACGGCGCGGTGGGCCACATGCGACGCCAGCCCGAGGACGAGGTCAAGCGCGAGCACGAGGAGAATCTCGCGCGAATGATCGAGGACAAGAAGCGGCACCGTGAGCGTGAGGCCACAGAAGCAGCCGAACGTGGCGAGGAGTTCAAGCCTCAGTACGACCCCGATCTGGATGGGCCGCTCACCGAGGAGGACGCGACGTCCTCCTAACCTGAGAACACATGACGACGGCGCTGCGAGACTTGGTCTCGCA
>NZ_AJXN01000114.1 GCF_000286355.1 Kocuria atrinae C3-8
CGCGTCACCCACCTGCTGCGGGGGGTTGCGTCACGGGCTGCGCCGCGGACCGCGACCTCACAGCGCCCAGGGTGAACGTGCGGCGACCTCGGGCGGCCGGCCGGGGGGTTCAGGTGAGGTTGTTCGGGTGTGCTCATGCGGTGGTGTTCTCCTGTCCTGCTGCGACGGCGTCCACGGCCTGGGCCTCCACGGCGCGGCGGATGGCGTCCTGACGTTCCAGGACGATGCGGCGCAGGCCGTTGTGCTGACCGGCCACCTGATCGAGGAATCGCTGAGCGTCGTCGATGGTTGCCTGCGCGGCCAGGCGCGGGAACAGGCCCGCCGCGATCTGCTGGGACAGCTCGTGCGTGCGGGTGGTCCACACGTCGGTGACTGCATCAAAATACTTATCCGCGTACGGAGCCACGAGTTCCTGATCATGCACACGGAAGAACCCCGCAATGGCCGCTTGTTGTTGCGAGTTGGGAAGCGAACCGTCCACCACGATCTGCTGCCACGCGGCGGCCTTGGCCTCGGGTGTGGGGATCGCGGCGCGCGCGGTGGCCGCGGCAATGGCGCCGGTCTCGGTGTTGTCCTCAGCCAGGGCGGCGTCGATCTCGGTCTCGCCGCGGCGACTGCGGCCACCAAAGCGGTCAGCACGACCCAGCGGGTGTCGGTGTTCATGTCCACGCCGGAGGGGATGTTCTCGTCGCGGTCGAAGGCTTCGAGCTGATCGAACTGTGCCGCCGTGACAGCCCGGCGGGCAAAGGCACGGAAGAACTGCCACTGGTGATCCGAACCCGGGGCCGAGGCCTCGACCAGGTCCCAGATCGTGGCTGCGGCGGCGGCGCGGATCTCGTCCGCGTCCTTCGGAGCCAGGTAGTAGTCGAGCACGGTGTCCAGCTGCCGGAGCTGAACCTGCACGGCGGTGGAATCCGTCTCGCGGCCAATATTGGCGAGCACCAACTGGACGTACTCGCGGGCGGGGGACACGCCGTCGTGCACGGAATCCCAGGCCGCCCCCCACACGAGGGAGCGGGGCAGGGACTCTTCGAAGTCGCCCAGGTGATTATTGGCGGTGTCCTGCGAGCACTCGTCCAGGCGGATCTTGGCGTAGGCCAGATCGTCGTCGTTGAGCAGAACGAGGTCCGGGCGTTCCCGGCCCACGAGCTCGGGCACTTCGGTGCGCTCGCCGTCCACGTCGAGTTCCACGCGGTGCGTGCGCACCAGACTGTTAGCGGCGTCGTCGTGATCGTAGAAGCCGACCGCGAGACGGTGGGGGCGCAGCGTGGGGTGGCCCTCCTGACCGATCTGCTCGATCACGAAGGAGGTGATCACGCCGTCCTGGTCCGCCTCCACGTGCGGGATCAGGGTGTTGACGCCGGCGGTCTCGAGCCAGCGCTCGGTCCAGTCGGTGAGGTCGCGGCCGCTGGCTGCCTCGAGTTCGACCATGAGGTCCGAGAGCTCGGTGTTGGCCCACGCGTGCTTGCCGAAGTATGCGTTAAGACCGGCCATGAATTCTTCTTGGCCCACCCACGCGACGAGCTGCTTGAGCACGGATGCGCCCTTGGCATAGGTGATGCCGTCGAAGTTGACCAGGACGTCCTCGAGATCGCGGATCTCGGCCTTGATGGGGTGCGTGGTGGGCAGCTGATCCTGCTCGTAACCCCAGGACTTCTCGCCGGCCACAAAGGTGGTCCACGCGTTGGTGTACTTGGTGTTCTGGGCGCACGCGAGCGTGGACATGTACTCGGCGAAGGACTCGTTGAGCCACAGGTCGTTCCACCAGCGCATGGTCACCAGGTCGCCGAACCACATGTGGGCCAGCTCGTGAAGAACGGTAATCGCGCGGCGTTCCACGCGGGCCTGGGACGGCTTGGAGCGGAAGATGTACTGCTCCACGAACGTCACTGCACCGGCATTTTCCATGGCACCGGCGTTGAACTGCGGGACGAACAATTGGTCGTACTTCTCGAAGGGGTACGGCACGCCGAACTGCGACTCGAAGAACTCGAAGCCCTGCTTGGTGACCTCAAACATTTCGTCCGCGTCCACGAACTCGGACAGCGACTTACGCGAGTACAGGCCCAGGTCGATGGTGCGGCCGTCCGAAGACGTCAGCGAATCGGTGATCGACACGTAGGGGCCCGCAATCAACGCGGTGATGTAGCAGGACATCACGGGGGTGGGGGAGAACTGCCACCGGGCACTCCCTCACGGACGGGGGTGGGCTCCGGCGTGGGCTGGTTGGACACCACGGCCCAGTGATCGGGGGCGGTCACATCGAAGCGGAACGTGGCCTTCAGATCCGGCTGCTCGAATACCGGGAACATGCGGCGGGCATCGGCCACCTCGAACTGGGAGTAGAGGTAGACCTCATCGTCCACGGGGTCCACGAAGCGGTGCAGGCCCTCGCCGGTGTTCATGTAGGACATGCGGGATTCCACGACCAGCTCGTTGGTTTCCGCGAGATCGGGGAGCTGGATGCGCACACCGTTGCTGACCTCGGCGGGGTCCAACTGCTTGCCGTTGAGCGTGACCGATTCCACGGACGCGGTGATCGCGTCAATGAACGTGCTGGCACCGGGCGTGGCCGTGAAACGAACCGTGGTGCGCGCTGCGAATGTCTCCGGATTATCAGTGAGGTCCAGGACCACATCATAGGAATCGACCGAAACAGTCTCCGCCCGCTGGACGGCTTCTTCTCGGGTCAAATTGATTCCGGGCACGTGAGTGATCCTCTCCTCGACTGCTGGGGGTGCGCGCGCTCCGGGCGCGCGAGCATCTAGCCATTATGGCAGTCTGCGGCCAGGATCACATCGGGACCAGCTGTGATCGTTCTGATCAGGGCGATTTCCGAGGCTCACGGTACGGTGGTGGGTGTCAGATTTCCCTCGGCGGTCACCCGGGATCTCGCCCGCTCGGTGCCGCACCTGATTCAGGAGAAACCCCGCTCATGCGCGTGCACATCGCCACCGACCACGCCGGTCTCGAACTGTCCCAGTACTTCATCGAGCAGTTGTCCGCCGCCGGTTACGACATGGTGGACCACGGTCCCGAAGAGTACGACGCCGCCGACGACTACCCCGCCTTCTGCATCCACGCCGCCCGCGCCGTCAAGGAGGATCGTGATCAGGGTCTGGATTCCCTGGGCATCGTGCTCGGCGGTTCCGGCAACGGTGAACAGATGGCAGCCAACAAGGTCGAGGGCATCCGCGCGGCTCTGGCCTGGAACCTGGACACCGCCAAGCTCGCCCGCGACCACAACAATGCGCAGGTCGTGGCCATTGGTGGGCGTCAGCACTCCAAGGAAGAAGCGCTCGAGATCGTCAAGGCGTTCCTCGCTGAGGAATTCACCGGCGAGGAGCGTCACGAACGACGCATCGCACAGCTGGGCGAGTACGAGACCACCGGTGACATCAAGGGCAAGCTCGACCAGGTCACCGCGCGCCCCGTCACCCAGAACTGACCGTGCCCGAAGGTCATTCCGTTCACCGACTGGCTCGCCAGCTCGATGACGTCTTCGCGGGACAGTCCCTGCGGGTATCCAGCCCGCAGGGACGTTTCGCGCAGGGTGCGGCTCAGCTCGACGGTCGCGTTCTCACCGGTACCAGGCGCACGGCAAGCAGCTTTTCATGAGTTTCGCAGCCCCGTCCGACGCCGCCGACGTGCTCATCCTCCGCTCGCACCTAGGTATTTACGGCGCGTGGAGTTTCGCCGGCGACGAGACGTTTCAAGCGGCGTCGTCGATCGGCGCACCCCGCAAGGTGGGGGAGCAGGAAGCCGGGTCCTCGGCCGAATCTGCTGTCGAGTACGACGACGCCGGGCTGGTCGTTCCCGACGCCCCCGTCGGTGCGGTGCGTGTTCGGTTGGTGGGGGAGCACGGGTGGGCCGATCTGCGCGGTCCTGCGCTGTGCACCGTGGAGACTCCGGAGGAATCCGCGCTCGCCGAAGCCAAGCTGGGTCCGGATCCGCTCAATCCCGATGCGGATCCGGAGCCGTTCATCGCCAAGGCCGGAAAGAGTAAGCGCCCGATTGCCGTGTTGCTCATGGAACAGAATGTGGTGGCGGGTATCGGCAACATCTTTCGCGCGGAGTCGCTGTTCCGCCGCGGACTTGATCCGTTCCTACCCGGAACCTCGCTGAGCCGCGAAGACCTCCTGGGACTGTGGGAGGAAAACGTGGCGCTCATGGACATCGGTGTGCGGGTAGGGCGCATCATCACGACCGATCCCGTGGACCGCCCCGGTATCTCCGAGGCCGAAGCCTGGCCCCACCACGGCAACTACGTGTACCACCGCCACGGTCAGCCCTGTCTGCACTGCGGCACCACCGTGCTGCGCCAAGACCTCAACGGTCGCGCCCTTTACTGGTGCCCGGAGTGCCAGAAGTAGAGGCGTGGCCGCATCCTGTGCGCCGCCCGGCAGACTTTGTGTGGCACTAGGCACTCCTGCGCACTCCACAAGGATTGGCACCGCCTTTGGTGCGCCGTTGGGGCCTTCCTGGGCACGTCATGTTTCGGTGGAACCCTTTCTGACACCGCCTCCCGCGCGCCGATAGAACCCGCCTGTGCACCCTGGAAGGTCTGGCTTCGACTCTGGTGCGCCGGTAGAACCCGCCCGTGCACCTCAGGCGCCGTTAGAACCTTTTCCGGGCCCGCCAAGGTTCTAACAACCCCTCACATGTGCGCCGTGGTTCGAGCGCACTTCAGAAGCGGAGTTTGGCTGGGTCTGGGCCGCCCAAGGTGGAGAGGTCGGTGGCCGAGGCAGGCGCCGGGCCAAGTCGGCCAGCGGTGGTTTGTCGTGGGGCGCCCTAGCCCATGGCACTCGGTGACATTTGGGGCAGGGGATCGCAGCAAAACCTGCCCTCCGGGTACGCACCTCTACCCAGAATGTTCTGGCTCGCAGAACTCTCCCTCAGACGTTGGCGATTTGAGACGTATGGACGCAGGATACGCATTCGGAGGGTCCAACGCGCGGTTTCGAATGTGAATCACCTACTTCACCTCGACATCTACGTCACTTAGCCTCGATCCACCGA
>NZ_AJXN01000115.1 GCF_000286355.1 Kocuria atrinae C3-8
CTAACCGTGCAGCAGTCCCGGGAGATGAGCGGGAACCACGAATTGAACTGGCGGTCCGTTGCCATGTGAGACTTCGTCATCTATCGCGTCACGCAACAAGTCCAAGCCAAGGGCCTCAACATGGCGTGCGGGGGTTGCGTCCAGGGTGACGCGGGCGCCGGGCGTGAGCTTGCGAGCTCGGCGAATGAGGGGCAAGAGTGCTGACTGGCTGAACCTGGTCAGGCACCCTGCGGTGATGATCCGGATATTTTTTCCGTCCATGTCGATCTGAACGGTCACGGAGATTTTATGGTCCATTCGGGCAGCCTTCCTCCATAGTTGGGGGTGGCCGCTGCTTGACCTACATTCGAGCTTAGGGCACTACTGGCGCGTATGGAACGTTTTCCCTGATAAATCGTGATTTGGACACAAACTATTAACGTTCGAAGTGTGTCCGGCCGGGGCCGTCACCCATCTTGGCCACGAGCTCGGCGGCCAGATCCCGGAGCTTGATATTGCGGTGGTTGGACGCCGCCGTGAGAATGTCCACGGCCTCACCCTGGGAGCAGCGGTTCTGCCCCATGACGATTCCCACGGCCAGGTTGATGACGGTGCGGGAGTTCATGGCGGCCGTCAGATCCTTCTCGACGTCGCGCTGGCTTTCCAGTCTCAGAGCGAGGCGGAGAGCGCTGGGACTGCAGAGACTTCTTGCTGGATCAATCTCACTGCCTCAGTATCGAACGCGCGAGGGCGAGTGGCGTAGACGTCCAATCCGGCCGCCGCTCCACTCTCCAGCTCCATGGGGACGCCCAAGATCGAGTAGATCCCCATCTCGGCAGCGGCCTTCCCGTACTCCGGCCACCGCGTGTCCGTACGAGTGTCGGGGACGTACACCACCACATTCTCCCGAGCTGCGGTCAGGCAAGGCCCGTCACCGTGATGGAACTGGAGTTCGTCCAAGCGTTCCAGAAGTACGTTGGATGAAGCCATGGGGGTCGTGCGCTTGGGGCGCAAGAGGGTTACTGAGCAATACACCTCGTCTTCCCCGGTCGAGATGCTCCGGGCCAGATTGAGGGTGAACAGGTTGAGAAACTCGGAGATGTTCTCACTGTCCAGCAGGAGTTGCTGAATCTGGAGGTGGGAAAGGTCATCTGCCTCGCGGTTGGTCATGGCCTGCTCCTTTGCAGGTCGGTTCCGAACTCCTCGGACGGATCAATCCGGGTACGGACATTATGAACTCAGTCTAGTCCTCGACCGCTTCCTTGCCCTCAGGGTCTTCATCTTCGTCGGGTTCCGGCTCGTCAACCGGCGAGTTTTTACGGCGCAGGATATCGGCCGCGTACGGTGCTCGAGGGGGAGCTTGTTCAGCGAGGAGTTCGTTGGCTGCCTGGGCGAGAAGGTCGCGCTGCAGGCGCGGCAGTACTAGGGAATGGTGGAGAAATGCGTCCATCTCGAACTCGCTGATGCTGCCACCAATGCTGAAGAAATACAGCCACAAGCGACCTTGGTCGATATTGGCTGCTCGCATGGTCGCCAATAACTGTCGTGCCTGTTCGTAGCCGACCGAGGCGTCGTCGGACTCATGAGACTTCACGATGTTTCGCCCTGCTTCTCCCAATCAGTCAAGATTTCGGAGGCCACGTCAATCACGCGACGGTTGCTGGTTCGCGCCCGTTCCAGCAAGCGGATGCGTGCCACGTCTCGGCTCAAGTGCTCCTGAGCCATGAGTACACCAGCGGCCAGGCCGATGGTATCTCGCGTGGTGAGTGCTTCGGTTAAGGCCTTGCTCAGCCGCACGGGAGAGTCGATGCTCGGTGCTGTGCCTAGGAGGGTCGCCGCGGCGTCAGCCAAAAGGCCGAGGAGGTGCACCTCGGTCTCACCGAACGCATTGGGTTCTGCTGCGTAGACCTTCAATGCGCCTACGTGACACCCTCGGTAGATCATGGGCGAACTCAGGATGGACCTGACCCCCATGGACGCAACGGCTTCGATCCATTCCGGCCAGCGAGTTTCGGAGGTGGTGTCGTCCACGCGCTGCGGGTCGCCGGTGGCCCACGCGCTCAAGCAAGGTCCTTGCCCCAGTTCGTACTGCAGGGCGTCGACAGCCTCGACGGTGGGATCCGTAGACGCGCTCGACAGTCGTTTGCCGGAGTCATCAAGGATGGAGAAGCCCGCGCCGGTTGCGGAGGGGACAGTCTGGTGTGCGGCCCAAGCGAGCTTGCTCGCGGCAGAGGTGGCGTCCTGCTCATTGAGGATCATCCCGGACAGATGTGCGAAGACCCTGCTGAGTTCTACGGGAGTGGAATCTGAAGACATGATGTGCGCCGTTCTTTGGGGTGGCCGGTCAAGAAGGGATGGCAACTGCCCCAAAGTGACATCCGAATTTCCGGTCGTAGTCAGAAAATCAGCTTGTGAACCACTGTACGCGCGAAATGCGGTTTCGCCCGGAAAGGCGACAGATGATTCTTAAAGTTCAAGGACCCGCGCGTGAATCACCGAGCGGTGATGCAATGCGGTGCGGAGTGCGCGGTGGACGCCGTCCTCGAGGTACAGCGTGCCGTTCCAGGAGACAACGTGCGGAAACAGGTCGCCGAAGAACGTGGAGTCCGCATCCAGTAGTTTCGACAGGTCCAACATCGATTGCGTGGTCACCAGGTCCGCAAGTCGGACCTGTTTCGGTGGGATCTTGGACCAGTCGGAGGGTGTGACCAGGCCGTGTTCGGGGTAGGGGCGTGAATCGCCCACGGCCTTGAAGATCATAAGTCCAGCCTAATGTGTTGTGCTCCTGCGATCGGGTGCGGTTTCTTGCGGGGACTTCTTACGAAACCACACTCAACGCCGGTCGCGTCAAAGGCAGCTGAATGGGGCGGAAATTCTGGTCGAACTGAGCGCCCAGGCCGCGCTGGATGAAGAGGACGGTCGCGTCGGTCCGCTCCTTCTGGGCTCGCTCGCTCTCGGCCCCGTGGCTGCGGTCCGCGGTGGAGGCAAGGGAGCCGTGCACCAACTGGGTGAGCTGGGCGGAGTCAGTACGGGGCAGATAGCCCTCGGTCATGGCGCGTTCCAGGATGTCCACCAGGACACTCTGCAGCTTGCCACGTGGGCGCCGAGCTTGGCGAAGTCCTCGGGGGCGAGCACAGTCTTCATGGCCTCGCCGGGAGGCAGATGGCGACGGCTCATGTCCTCGAGCTGTGCGCGTACGTAGATGCCCAGCTGATCGATGGGGTTGTCGGTCTCCGTCAGATCCTGTTCCAGGTCAGTGACAAACCGCTCGGTCTCGTCCAGCGCGTAGGCGACCAGCAGTTCGCCCATATCCGCGAAGTAGTTGTAGACGGCGGTGCGACCCACCCCTGCGGTCTTGGCTACCTGAGTCATGGTCAGGTCAGTGAGCCCCTGGGTGTAGAGAAGCTCTCCGAACGCGGTGAGAATGGCGCGCTGAGTGCGCTCTCGCTGGGCTGCGTTGCTGGAGGCTGAAATGCGGGGCATGATGACACCTTATCTGATTCTGTCAGTAAACTGGGGAAGCCCTGACGTGGCGGGTGACGGTCTGTCATTACATTCAACGGCACCCCGCGCCGGTTGTAATCCAGGCGCAGCGATCTCACCGAGACCTTTCAGGAAACGTCCCGCTCATGCACCGGATATAACGACGCCGCGCGCACCGTTCCCAGCGTGGGGGAAGCCGGCGCGCGCGGCGGCGTCGTCGTACGTGCGAATCAGGATTCGGCGGCGAGACCGCCCTGCCACAGTGACTCGAAGCAGGTGCGAATCGAGACGGTGCCGAATACCGGCCGAGATGAAGGCCTTGGCCGTGCGTGCGGCGTCGATCTCGGACGCACCCTTGGCCAGTTCTGCGGCCACGGCGGCGGCCAATGAGCACCCGGCGCCCGAGACCGGAACCTCGCCCACCTTGGGTTCGCTGAGCACCTCGAGCTCGGAGCCGTCGTAGAAGACGTCCACGGCGTCCGGGCCGGACAACCGCACGCCGCCCTTGGCCAGCACGGTGGCTCCGGAGGAATCGTGGATGCGCTTGGCGGCTTCCTTGAGATCCTCCACGTTGTCGATCGCGTCCATTCCGGACAGGGACAACGACTCGAAGTGGTTGGGCGTCACGAACGTGGCCAGCGGCAGCACCTCGGCCTTGAGAGCTTGGTCGGTGTCCAGGGCCGCGCCGGGTTCCTGACCCTTGCAGATCAGCACGGGATCCAGCACCAGGTGACGCGGTTTGAGCTCGGCCATGGCCTTGGCCACGGTGTGGATCGTGTCTGGGGAGCCGAGCATGCCGATCTTCACGGCATCCAGGTCGTAGGCCGCAGAAATGGTCTGCAGCTGATTGGCCAGCGTCTCCTGGTCCACGGGGGTGACGCGATGGGCCCAGTCGTTCTCCGGGTCGAACGCCACAATGCAGGTCAGCGCCAGGGAGCCGAAAACTCCCAGCGAGGTGAAGGTCTTGATATCCGCAAGCGCGCCGGCCCCGCCGGTGACTTCGGAACCGGCGATCGTCATGGCAACGGGAGGCTGCGGGCGGGAAAGTTCAGTCATGGGGATATTGTGCTCCTGCAATCCCCGTGCTCGCGAATTCAACGCAACAGCCGTAACCATTACACTGATCCACGACGCCGGGTGGCAGGCGACGTCGCACCAGTTCCCTTGATTCCGTGGAGAGTTTGTCGTGCCCAATTCCGCCACCCCGGTCACCCGTGATGTTTCTTCAACCGCGGCCGCGCCCGACGCCGCTGCCCCCGCCTTCGCGCGCCGCCCCCGTACCTACTTCGACCTGATTCTGGCCGCGTACTGCGTGATTCTGGTGCTCTCCAACATCGGTGCGACCAAGGGCGTGGAGTTCGGGCCCATCATTACCGATGGCGGGTTCTTCCTGTTCCCCCTGGCCTATGTCCTGGGTGACGTGGTGTCCGAGGTCTACGGCTTCAGGGCCGCGCGCAAGGCCATCATCACGTCCTTCGTATTCGGTGCATTCTCCTCAGCGGTGTTCTGGATCGTGATCATCCTGCCGCCGGCGGAGTTCTACGAGAACCAGAGCGCCTTCGAATCGGTGTTGGGCCCGGTCCCGCTGATCGTGGCCGGTTCGCTGCTCGGTTACCTGGTGGGGCAGCTGCTCAACGCCTACGTGATGGTCAAGGTGAAGGCCAAGACCCAGGAGAAGCACCTGTGGGCCCGCCTGATCGGTTCCACCATGGTGGGCGAGCTGGTGGACACCATCATCTTCTGCTCGATCGCGGCGCCGATCATCGGTATCGATTCATGGGCCGGGTTCTTCAACTACGTGATCGTGGGATACGTGTACAAGTGCCTGGTCGAGGTGATCATCATGCCGCTGACCTACGCGGTGATCGGGTGGATCAAGCGCCGCGAGCCGAGCTACGGGCCGGTGCAGAGCGGCGTCGACACCCGGGCGTAGCCGGGCAGTGCTGGCCCTGTGGCCCTGTTGGCTGGCCGTTGCGCCCTTCCCGGGGCGAGCGGCCGTCAGTAGCCCAGGTAGGCGAGCTGCGCCGCGATCGAATGCTCGGCGGCGCGGCGCACGCCCTCGGGGACGTCCGCGTAGACGGCGTCCGTGATGGCCTCGAGCTCGCGCCGCGGCCCAGCTCATTGAGCACTGAACGGACCTGGTCCAGACGTTCCAGGCGGTGCTCGGTGAGCTCGTCGCAGACTTCCTGGATGTCGTGCAGCGGCCCCGCGTGAGCGGGCAACACCATGGCTCCCGAATGCCGTGCCAACACAGTGAGTGAGCGCAAGTAATCGCCCAGGGAGCCGTCCGGGTGATCGATCATTGTGGAGCCGCGGCCCAGGACTGTGTCACCGGTGATGATGGTTTCCGGCTCGTCGTGCGGGAGCCTGAAGCACACGGAGTCCGAGGTGTGGCCCGGAGTCGCGATGACCTGGATCCGCATGCCCGCAGCCACGATGGTGTCGCCGTCGCTCAGGGGCTCACCGTCCCGACAGTGCTCCGGAAGCACAGCGCGCACGGGAGCGCCCGTCATCTCATGCAGCCGGTCGATGCCATCAGTGTGGTCGCCGTGCCGGTGGGTGACCAGAATCAGGACCACGTTCCCGACATCAGCGATAGCTTGCAGATGTCCCAGGTCCTCCGGCCCGGGATCCACGACCACGACATCGCTACCGGGCCACGATCCGCGGCCCTGCGCGGAGGGGTGACTGCCGTAATTGGGGTGCTCGGGGTCAGAGCCAGGACCGGACAGGATCCACGTGTTGGTTCCATCCAGGGTCATGGGGCCAGGGTTGGGTGCCAGAATCACGCCCGCGCACGCGCTGACCCGGCGTAGCTCGCCGGGGTGCGCGTGGGCATGCTCCGAGTCCATTTAGAGCCGGTTCTCCTGCACGGCCGCGGCAATGGTGTCGAAGGCGGTGAGGGTGGTCAGCAGCATCCACGCGTCCTGCGGTACCGGCCAGCTGGAGAGCTTGGTGGCCACCACACGGGCTGGTCGGTTGATGTAGATCATCTGACCGTGGATACCGAGGGCCAGGATCACGTCCGATCCTTCGCGCGGGATCCAGAACTGGTTGCGGTACATGCCTCCTGGCATGCGGGTGTCCGTGGGGGAATCCGCGAAGACCTGGCGTGAATCCGGGCCACCGGCCATGGTGTCGTAGATCCACTCTGCGGGAGTGACCCGGGCGCCGGTCATCGAAACACCGTCACCCAGGACCACGCGGCCCACGCGGGCGATGTCGCGCAGCGAAGCGGAGATGCCGCCGTCGAACATGCCCGTGCCGGTGCTGTCCACGCCGATGTTGGCGTCTTCTTCCGCTCCGATGCGGCTCCACAGCAAACGGGACATCAACTGCTGCATGCGCGCACCGCCAGCGGCTTCACACACCCAACCGAGTACATCGGTTTCTGCAGAGCGGTACTCGAACACGCCGCCGTGCTCGCGGACCTTTTTCAAGCCCAGCAGGAACTCGTACATGCTGCGCGGGCCGGGGTGGGTCCAGGGCTTCCACCCGATGGCTTCCTCGAGTTGGCGGACCTCTGCATCCGGGTCCGTGTACTCCTCGGAGAAGCGCACGCCGGTGCGCATGTCCAAGAGGTTTCGCACGGTGGCACCGGCGTAACCCGAATATGCCAACTGCGGCACATAGGCGGTCACGGGTGCGTCAAGGTGCAGAAGCCCGGAACCCCACAGCGATCCCGCAACCAGCGAGACCAAGGACTTACTCACGGACATCAGCAGATGCTTGGTGTCCGGAGCCATGCCGCTGGGGTAGTGCTCGGCAAGAATCTTGCCGTCGTGTTCGACCAACCAGCCGTCCGTGTAGGTCCAGTCCATGACTTCGCCCACGGTGAGGAACCGGCCGTCGACCGTGACAAGGGGAAGGTCTTCCACGGGTGCGGGAGCACTCTCAAACGGTGCTGCCGGTGCCGCGGCGCGTGAAATGGCCGCGGTCGGCAGGATGTCCGCAATGTGCTGGAAGGACCACGCGAGCTGCTCGGGGGTCTGCCAGTTGTTGAGAGTGACTCCCATACCCGGGGAACCGCTGGTCTCGCTGAGCAACCTAGGCCTTCAAACCTGCAGATCCCTTGGCCCCTGCAGGACGCACCAGGGGAGTCACGGTGTACATGTCACGGAAGGACTCGATCAAGTGCTTGGCTCGAATGCTCAGCGCGGTGCCATTGCCGGTGTCACGCTGCAATCGACCGATCGAAACAATGATGCCCAGATCTGCGCCCTTCCAACGAAACTCGCCGGGACCGTAGATCCGCATAAAAAAGACTTCCGACGAGTTCTGAAGCTGGTGCCAGTCTAGCGCCGGGCGACGGTAAACGAGGCCTCCATCAGCGTCGACAAAGTACTGGCCCGTGCGCGGTGCCTTGTCGATCCGAGCAACGCCCGGAGAGATTTCCTTGACCACGGCCTGGCTCCACACGTCCACGGCGGCCAGCTCGGCCCAGCGTTCGTTGATCTCGTCCACGTCCAGCTGCAGCTCCACGTCCATGTATTGCAGCAGGTGGAACAGGAACAGCGGAACGTCAGCGTAGGCGCCGGCGGTTACCTGGGTGATGGATGTTGCCCCGGAAATACGCGGGTTCAGCTCGCCCAGGTACACGTCCTTGGTGTCCAGGTCGATGAGTACGTCCACCTCGAAGAAGCCCTTGTAACCTTCCTCACCCAAGCGGTCGCCCAGCCTGCGGACCATGTCCGAGGCGATGGCACGCGTCTCGTCATCGAGCACGTCAGGGAAGGTCTCATTGCCGCACCAGCCACCCCGGTAAGGGGTTAGCTCGGGGTAGCCGGTCAGCTCCGTCATAAACGGTCCCACAATGGTGCCGGCATCGGTCTGCACCGCTTCCACCGCCACGGGGAAGTTGTTGATGCGCTTCATGACCTTGACCTCTTGGCCAACGATCTCGTCCTTGTACTGATCCCAGTCCTCTTCGGACTTGATGAAGAACGTGGTCTTGCCCGAGTCACCGTAGGCGGTCTGCACCACCAGGTCCGTACCCAGCTTGTTCTCGGTGGTTTCTTTCTTGAGCTCGTCCCAGGAGTCCACCGTGGTGAGAATGTTCGGAACCGAGGGCACACCTACCTCGTTGCCGAGGCGGGTGGTGATGAGCTTGGAGTCCAGCATCTCGCGCAGCTCTGCCTTGGGAAGGATCAGATCGTAACCGAGCTCCTCGCAGATCTCCTCCGTCTCCTCGTTGAAGAAGACCAGGGCGATCTTGGGGCGGGTGCCGCGGGGCGTGCGGGAATCGATGAGAGCCCGGACCTCGTGGTGACGCAGCAACCAGTTGTTGATGTCCTCACCGGATTCGAATTCGCGAGCGGGCTTGTTCTTGGGGGTGAAAATGCGCGGGTGTGCGCCGTCCCAGCCGTCGTAGAACGAGATGTAGGAGAGGTTACGTACCCAGCGGTCCAGGCCCAAGAGATTGAACGGGGTGGCACCCACGAAGAAGACGGGTGTGTCATTCACGCGGAAGAAGTGGCGCACTTCGGAAATATTGCGCAGAACGCGTCGAGTGGGTCCGGCCATGCTGGAAGGAACATATTTTGCGTCAACACCCACGCCGTAACCGCCGGCGGTGACCTCGTTGGATTCATCCACTGATTCGGGGCGACCGGGCACGATGCCCTTGGCCGGCGGTTCGTTTTCTTCGGCCTCGCGGTGGTCCACCAAGCGATTGCGCCGGTGGGGGGCGAAACGAAATCATCGTTGACCGGTTCGCTGGCTCGAGTGCCGGCAAGAGTGTCACTCACACCGGATTCTGCGGCGTCTTGCGCGGGCGTGGGCGTGGAAGTCGATTCCTTGCCGTTTTGGTCCTTGCTCTCGGTCATGCTGACCACCCCTCTGGATCGCTGTAAGTCCCGTTTATACAGGCCTTCGATTGTGGTGCACAACACAGCACGGCGTGTCCCGCGGTTTGAGTAGAAAGATTTCAGACGGCAGGCCTGAGAAAGTGCAAGAGGAAGTAAGGTGATCATTGCATTTGGTAGTAATTCCTGAGAGTTTTATCTCGGTATTCGAAATAGTTTCCGTTGTTTATCGCGTCGCGTGCTCCGGACACGATGTCCAGGATGAACCGTTCGTTGTGGATGGAAGCCAGGGTCGCGGCGTTGCGTTCCTTGGCCTTGAACAGATGCCGCAAATACGCCCGGGTGTAGTGGGTGCACGTGTAGCACGGGCAGGTGTCGGAGATCGGTGTGAAATCCCGGGCAAAACGGGCGTTGGTCAGGTTAAATCGTCCGGTCGGGGAGTAGACGGCCGACGATCGCGCCACCCTGGTGGGTGAAACACAATCGAAGGTGTCCACGCCATTGTCGATTGCCGTAAAGATATCATCGGGCTCCGATATGCCCAGAAGATGTTTCGGCGTACTTTCCGGTAACTCTTCGGTGCACCAGCGAACAATTGTTCCCAACTGCTGTTTTTCCAGGCGCCTCCGATGCCGAATCCGTCGAATCCCATGGTCGACAGGTCCCGGCATGCCTTGCGCCGCAGGTCCTCGTACTGGGCCCCTTGAATGACTCCGAACAGGGCTTGATACGGCTTGTGGGAGCGATCTTCGGTCAGGCGTTGGTGTTCCGCGATGCACCGCAGAGCCCACAGTCGCGTCCGCTCCAGCGCCTCCTCCTGGTAGCCACGGGAGTTGTGCAGGGTGGTGAGCTCGTCGAAGGCGAACATGATGTCCGCACCCAGATTGTGCTGGATCTGCATGGAGATCTCGGGTGTGAACCGGTGAAGGTCACCGTTGATGTAGGAACGGAACCACACGCCGTCGTCGTCAACGTTGGCCATGCGTTCCTGGCCCTTGGCGACGTCGTCGTCGCCGAGCGGTTCCTCGACCGTGGACATGTCGATGACCTTGCCCAGGCCCGAGCCCTGGGACATGACCTGGAAGCCGCCCGAGTCGGTGAAGGTGGGGCCGGGCCAGTTCATGAACTTTCCCAGACCGCCGGCGGCGTCCAAAATGTCGTCGCCGGGCTGCAGGAACAGGTGATAAGCGTTGGCCAGCATGGCCTGAGCGCCCTCGTCCGCCATGGACTCGGGGAGCACGGCCTTCACCACTGCTGGGTGGCCACGGGGATGAACGCGGGCGTTTGGATGTCGCCGTGCGGGGTGTGGACAACACCGGTGCGGCCCTGGAATTGGCCCCCGTTGGCTTGGATCTGTTGCTCCGAGGGGGAGGAGCTGTCCCTCAGTCGGGTCTCGATCTCGAAGCTGAACGGGGCGGCGGGCGTTTCGGTACTGGGCGTAGGCACCACACCATTGTGCCGGTTCCGGCGAGCTGCGAGAGAATGGGCCCGGTTCAACGATCCTGACAGAAAGGTAGGCCGCACCCAGGTGAGCACGGTTGCCCAGTTCTTCGCCCTCCCGCCATCCCAGCGGGACCACATTCCGGCGGCGCGCATTGCGCTCTCCGTGGCCATACCGCTGCTGATTCTGCTGGCTCTGGACCGGACAGATCTGGCGATCTACGCGGCCTTTGGCGCCTTCACCTCCATCTACGCGCGGAACGAGCCGATCCGGGATCGTTCAAACACCAGTCACAAGCTGGGCTGATTCTGCTGGTGTGCATTCTGCTGGGTGCGTCGCTGTCCAACCTGGGCGCGGCGCAGGTGGTGACGCTGGGGGTCACCGCCGTGGTGGCCGGTTTGGGTGCACTCGTGGCGGCTATCTCAATCTCAAGCCGGCGGGTTCGCTGTTCTTCATCTTCGCCGTGGGCGCCATCGGCTCACTTCCCGACGCCGCACCCTTGTGGCTCGCAGGTCTGATCGCCGCCCTGTCCGCGGGGCTCTCGGTAGTGCTTGGACTGGCGGGAAAATGGGTGGGCGAAGGCGTCCATGGGCCCATCGCTCCGTGCCCGCCCATCACGGACTCACCACCGGTCAGCTGTGGTCGCACGCCGGGCGGTTCTTCCTGGCCACCTCGATTGCGGGCGCATTGGGCTTGTTGAGCGGAATGTCCCACAGCTACTGGGCCATGGTCGCGGCGGCCGCGCCGATTGCTGCCCCGGACCTGAGTGCTCGGCTCCAGCGCGGCGTGCACCGCATGGTGGGCACGCTGGGCGGCGTGGGTGTCACTGCATTCCTGCTGTCACTGCAGTTGGAGACGTGGCACATCGTGGTGTTCGTGATCCTGCTGCAGTTCCTGGCGGAGCTGTTCATCGGCCGCAACTATTCGATCGCGTTGTTGTTCATCACCCCGCTCGCTCTGCTCATGACGCAGCTGGCCCACCCCGTGGAAGCGCTCTCCCTGCTCCAGCTCGCGCCGTGGAAACCGTGATCGGTGCCCTGTGCGGACTGGCGGTCGTGTACATCTTCCGCTCCCGGTCGGAACGAGAGGCCGACACCCGCGCCGTTCCTCTGATCCGCCAGGCGGCCAACGGCGACGAGCCGCGAGACTGACATTCGTGCGGTCCTGGTATTAGCCGGGTTCGACGCCGCTCCTCGGTGACATTTTTGGCACAGGTTCGCAGAAAACTCCGGGTTCCAGGCGCGTTCCTCTGCCCTAGATGTTCAGCTGCGTTCCTCGACCTCAGATGTCCGCGGGCGAGTGCTTTCGGACGAGAAAACGCGCGTCAACGCGACCGAGCGGCGTCGTCGTCGGTCGTGAGGATTGGCGGTGAGGCTCAGCGACCCCAACCGGCGTGCGCGATGGCCTGGCGGATCAGATCCCCGCGGCCGCCTTCGAACTCGGCCTGAACGTCCGGGGACAGCGCCTCGTCCGGGGTCATCCACGACAACTGCAGAGCGTCCTGACGAGGTTCGCATTCGCCACGCACGGGGATGATGTAGCTCAGGGCCACGGCATGCTGACGGTCATCGGTCAGGCCGGTTTCGGACGGGGACGGGAAGAACTCGGAGACCGCGAACGGGACCGTGGAGGAGGGCATCTGCGGGAACGCGAGCGAGCCCAGATCCTTCTCGAGGTGCCGCAACAGCGCCGCGCGCACCGTTTCGCGGTACATCACGCGCCCGGAGACGAACGTGCGCACCATGTGGCCTTCGGATGTCCCCTGCAGCAGCAGACCGATTTCGGAAATGCAGCCGAGGGGGTCCAAGCGCACGGGAATGGCCTGGATGTACACGATGGGCAGCAGCGACCGCGCGTGATTGAGGTCGTCCTCGCTGAGCCAGCCTGGATTGGGGTCCGGAGTGCGTACAGAACTCATACAGTGTTTCTACCGCAGCGCACCCTTTTGGGCTATGCCGAGCGCCGGATTGGCGGGGTGGTTCAGCGCACAGCCGAACCTCACGCGAGCCGCGCGGCGGCCTCCAGAACGGTCCACGCCTGCACCTGCGTGCCGAGTTCCACTGGGGCTCCCACGCGTTGCGCCTCGTTCGAGTGACGTGCCGGTTCGGGGGAGAACACGGTCACGGTCTCGCCCTCCTCGCGCTGGGCCCCGGGCTTGGAGAAATCCTCGGTCGGGTCGAATTCGCGCCGACCGTCCCACAGCGCCCGGGCGGACTCTTCGACCAGGTCGCGGGCTACGGCTCGCGCGTCCGGATCCAGCAATTCCGACGACGCCGCCTGGCCCAGATAACGCGCAAGGATCCCCGTGAACAGCCCGCCGTCCCCTCCGCCGTGGGTGCGCAGGACCGGTTTTCCGTGGGGGCCGTCCACGGTGAACTGCTTGGCGGCGCCGTGGACGATGGCCGCAGCGCGATCCAGCCACAGTTGACGCTCGTCCGGCTCCTGGGTGAGTTCGGCCAGTTCCAGGACCGCGCCTAGTACCGGGCCGGAGTTGTAGCTGTAGAGCGCGCGATCCACGGAGGTGTTTCCGTGCCGGAACCGGCGGCAACCAGGCGGATGCCGTCCAAGAAGGCCCCGCGCTCCTCATCCCACAGGGTGTCGAACAACCAGTTCAACTGGTCGCGGGCTTCGGCCACGCGGTGGGTGCGCAGCAGAGCGAGTGCCGTGGGAGCCGTGGCGGCGGTGTTCTTGTAGTCACGGGTGGTGTTCCACCACGTGCCGCCGCCCAGGTTGGAGTCACAGCCGGATTCGAGGCGGTTCATGAGCGAGCTGCCCGCGCTGAGAACGTCTTTGCCGCACGTGCCGGTGGCCTCGAGGTCTTCATCGCGCAGTCGTCCCAAGGCCAGGGCGAGCCAGGCCATGTCATCGAAGAACAGGTTGTTGGTGACTCGGCCACCGCTGCGGATGGCCATGCCACGGAGCAGGCGGTGGGCGCGGGAGCGGAGGCGTGCGGCGTCGTCGTCGTGACCGGCTCGGCGCTCGCGGGCGGCGGCGTCGACGAGCGCG
>NZ_AJXN01000116.1 GCF_000286355.1 Kocuria atrinae C3-8
GGCGGGAGCGGCGTCGTCGGCGGGAGAATGCTGCTCGGTCTCGGAGGCGCCCTGGCGAATTCCGGCGCCGCGAGGAATGCTGAGACGGCGCTCAAGGCGGTCCACGCGGGCTGTGATGCCGCGCGTGGTGTGGTCCGCGGAGGGCAGCAAGATGCGCGCGCACAACAACTCGAGGTGAAGCTGAGGCGACGTTGCCCCGGTCATCTCGTTGAGCGCGGTGTTGGTGATGTCCGCGGCGCGGGAAAGCTCTGCGGCCCCGAGCTGCGTAGCCTGATTGCGCAACCGGTTGATCTGGTCCGTGGGCATGCCGTGCAGGATGTTCGCCGCGGAATCCGGAACTGCGTTGACGACCACCAGGTCGCGGAAGCGTTCAAGGAGGTCCTCGACGAACCGGCGCGGGTCCTGGCCGGTCTGAACCACACGATCAATCGCGCTGAACACCGTGGCGGCGTCACCGGCGGCGAAAGCGTCCACGACGTCGTCGAGTAGGGCCGCGTGCGTGTAGCCGAGCAGGGCCACCGCAAGGTCATAGGTCATGCCGCGGTCATCGGAACCGGCCATGAGCTGGTCCAGCACGGACAGCGAGTCGCGAACCGAACCTCCACCGGCGCGGACCACCAGGGACAGCACGCCCGGCTCCGTGGCGACGTGCTCCTGCTCGCTGAGCAACTCCAAGTACTGCATGAGCGGTTCGGGAGGTACCAGGCGGAACGGGTAGTGGTGCGTGCGCGAGCGAATGGTAGTGAGCACCTTGGACGGCTCAGTGGTCGCGAAGATGAACTTCACGTGCTCCGGGGGCTCCTCCACGATCTTCAGGAGGGCGTTGAAGCCCTCGCGCGTGACCATGTGGGCCTCATCAATGATGAAGATTTTGTAGCGATCCCGCACCGGGGCAAAAGTAGCGCGTTCGCGCAGGTCACGTGCGTGATCAACGCCGCCGTGGGATGCGGCGTCCATCTCGATGACATCCAGGGAGCCTGCGCCGTCACGGGAGAGGTCGCGACAGGAATCGCACTGACCGCACGGTGTGGCCGTGGGGCCCTCGGCGCAATTGAGGCAACGCGCGAGAATACGGGCCGACGTGGTCTTGCCGCAACCGCGGGGACCGGAGAACAAATAGGCGTGATTGACCCTGTTCTTGCGCAGGGCAGTCATGAGGGGCTCGGTCACATGTTCCTGACCGATGACATCCTCGAAGGTCTCCGGGCGATAACGGCGGTACAGGGCGGTAGTCACGTATGAAACCTTAGCCGCGGTCACCGACAGGCACAGCGCGACCGCACGGTTGGGGAGTTAGAGACGAAAAGACCCCTCGCGCACCCGCCAGAGCCCATTTACCCTTGCTACCTTCCGGTCCTGGGGGAGTTCAACAGGATGACGCCACGCGAGGGGCTGCCCATTACTTTAGCTCAACTGAGGGCAGAGTTCGAAACCGCCGAGACGCTCGCTCGCAGACCCCGAGTAACGCGCGAGGAGCGGGCCGAATCGGGGCGGGAGCTTCCGGTCGATATCTCTCGTGACTAGCTGAAATATCACTGTGTCGGTCACCTGTGAGGAATATGAAAGCGCCTAGATTTGTGATTCGCATCACCACTCAGTGCTGAATACTCAAGAGGACAATCACATGACTCGTTCACGATGGGCGGCTGCCGTAGCGGCCGGTTGCGCCCTCCTGCTGGCAGGGTGCTCATCGACGCCCACTTCCGGGGTTGCCGCCCTGGGCGTAGGTCCGGGAGAGGTGACCATTCAAGCCGGTGATGACGAGATCCCGGCCCTGCGAGAGATCGCCGAGGATTACACGGCTGACACCGGGGTAGAGGTGCGATTCATCGAACGAGAGATCAACGCGCAGGCCATCTCGAACTTCATCTCCCAATCGCCTACCGGACAGGCGCCGGACATCATCGTGTCCCCGCATGACAACCTGGGCCAGCTCGCCGCCAACGGTGTGGTGGCCCCCGTGGAGCTGGGCGATCGAGGTGAGGATTTCACCGAGAACGCGCGTGACGCCGTCGTCTATAACGGTGTGAGCTACGGGGTGCCTTACGCGGTGGAGAGCGTGGCGCTGGTGCGTAACGACGAGCTGACGACCGAGGATCCCGGGACCTTCGACGAACTGCGCGCCGAGGGCCATCGCCTCATGGCGGACAGCGGTATCACCTACCCGTTTACTGTCAGCCAGTCTCCCGATGCCGGCGATCCGTACCACCTGTACCCCTTGCAAACGTCGTTCGGGGCGGAGGTCTTCGAACGAGGAGAGGACGGGGAGTACTCGAGCACTCTGGCCATGGGCGGGGAAGGCGGCCACGAATTCGCGCGCTACCTGGCGGAACTGGGTGAGAGCGGGGACCTGCAGACATCCATGACCCCGGATATCGCCAAGGAGTCCTTCATCTCCGGGGAGTCCGCGTTCCACATTGCCGGTCCGTGGGATCTGGTGGATATCGAAGCCGCAGACATGAACGTCACCGTTCTCCCGGTGCCGCCCGCAGGAAATGAGGAAGCCCGCCCGTTCGCCGGTGTTCAGGCGTTCTTCGTCAACGCCAATGCCGCAAACCCCATTGCCGCCCAGGACTTCGCGACCAATTACCTCACCCGCCCCGAATCGCAGACGGCCATGTACGAGAGCACTGGCCGACCACCCGCCAGTGAGGTCGCGATCGACAACATCAATGACGACCCGCTGCGCTCGGCCTATGCAGAAATTGCGACCACGGCTCTGCCCATGCCCGCTATCCCGGCCATGGGAGCTGTGTGGTCCTTCTGGGGCACCACGGAAAACGGAATCGTGGATGGCAACGGCGAACCGGTCGAACTCTGGGATCGCATGATCTCCAACATCGAAGGACAAATTCAATGAGCACGAGCACCGGTCAGCCTGGCGCGGCAACGGCCCCGGACCAGACTGACGGCGGCAGTCTGGGCACACCGCTGAAGCTCCGCCACTCGCACTCTCGTGGGTTCAGCGCGGGGTTCGTGATCAAGCTGATCCTCATGGCTTTGATCAATGCCTTTGGCCTGTTCGGCATTCTCTCCGCGTGGGCCGCGGGTAGCTGGGGGATTCTCGTATTCCTCGTGATCGCGGTGATCGTTGCGGATCTGGTGTATTTCCTGCCGACCAAGCGTCTGCTGCCGGGCAAGTACCTGTACCCCGGGTTGATCTTCCTGCTGGTGTTCCAGATCTTCGTGGTGCTCTACACCGCGGGTACGGCCTTCACCAACTACGGGGACGGTCACAACTCGACCAAAGAATCGGCCATTGGGCAGCTGACTCGCACGTACGAACAGCGCGTTCCGGGCGGCCAGGAGTATTCCGTTGCGGTGCTCAGCCAAGACGGGGATCTGGCCCTTGCGGCAATCCAGGACGACCAAGTTCTGGTGGGAACCCCGGATCAACCACTCGCCCCGGTCGACGACGCGCGAATCTCGGACGGGGCCATCGAAGAAGTCCCCGGATACGACATCCTCGACTTCAACCAAGTGACTGCCGCGTCCGAGGAGGTCATGAACCTCCGGGTGCCCACCACGGGTGAAGCCGCCGACGGCGCTGCGCACCGACGACGGCCGCACCGCCTATGCATACAACCCGTCTCTCGTCTATGACGAGCAAGCTGACGCCATGGTGGCTGAGGACGGAACCGTGTACGCGGACAACGGCGAGGGCTCTTTCGCCAGCCCCTCGGGCGAGGAACTGCGCCCCGGTTGGCGAGTCTTTGTCGGGTTCGACAATTTCGCCACGATCTTTGATCCCGAGATCCTCGGTGGACCATTCGTGTCGGTGACCTTATGGACCTTCGCCTTCGCGATCCTTTCGGTGGCGCTGACCTTCTTCCTGGGTCTGCTACTCGCCATCTTGTTCAACGACAAGAACCTGAAGTTCCGCAATGTCTACCGGGCCATCATCTTCCTGCCCTATGCCTTCCCGGCGTTCCTTTCCATCCTGATTTGGGCAGGTCTACTCAACGCGGACTTCGGATACATCAACCAGGTACTGCTGGGTGGCGCGAACATCCCATGGCTGGACAACCCCTGGTTGGCCAAGGCATCGCTGTTGTTGGTGAATCTTTGGCTCGGATTCCCGTACATGTTCTTGGTGACCACGGGCGCACTGCAGTCCATTCCGTCGGAGCTCTACGAATCCGCGGAAATGGACGGTGCCGGGGCAGTGCAGAGGTTCCGTGCCATCACGTTGCCCATGCTCATGGTGGCTGTTGGGCCCCTCTTGATCGCGTCCTTCGCCATGAACTTCAACAACTTCAACGTCATCTACCTGCTCACGGGTGGTGGGCCGCAGGACCTGGAATCCACCACCGGCGTGGGAGCCACGGACATCTTGATTTCGTTCGTGTACAAGATCGCGTTTGCCGGCGGCACCAATGACTACGGCGTGGCATCGGCTCTGTCGATCCTCATCTTCATCATGGTCGCGGTCGTGTCCGCTCTGACGTTCCGCCGCAGCAAGGCACTCGAGGAGATCAACTGACATGTCTACTTCCACTACCTCGACTGCCACGAAAAAGCGCACGGGCGCGCGCTCTCGGCTCAGCGCCGGCCAGAGATTTGCCCGTGGCGGTTGGAAGCACGTTGCGGCCATTGTGGCCTGCATTTTCGCGTTGTTTCCGCTGGTGTACGCGTTCTCGGCGTCCTTGTCGCCCACCGGTTCGCTGTTGGGCTCGAACGAACTGTTCGGCGAGGTGACCGGTGCCAATTATCAGAACCTGCTCAACGATCCTCAGAACCCGTTCCTGACGTGGTTCGGGAATTCGATGCTGATTTCCAGTGTCACCGCGGTGGGGACCGTGCTGATGGGTGCGGCTGCCGCTTACGCGTTCTCGCGCTTTCGGTTCACGTTCCGTCGCGGCGGGTTGATGTCGCTTCTGATCATTCAGATGTTCCCGCAGCTGCTGGCCTTCGTCGCGATCTTCTTGCTGTTGTTCAGCATCTCCGAGGTGTTTCCGTTCTTGGGCCTGAACTCTCGGATGGGTCTGGTCGCGGTCTACCTGGGTGGCGCGCTCGGGGCCAACACGTTCCTGATGTACGGCTTCTTCAACACGATTCCTCGTGACTTGGACGAGGCCGCCACATTGGACGGCGCTTCCCACGCACAGATTTACTGGACGATCATTCTTCCCCTGGTCACGCCCATCCTGGTGGTCGTGGGCATGCTCTCCTTCATTGCGTCCTTCTCGGACTTTCTGTTGGCGCAGATCGTGCTGCAGGATCCCGAGAAGTACACGCTTGCGGTGGGGTTGTACCAGTTCGTGTCCGTGCAGTTCGGCGAGAACTGGGGTGTGTTCACGGCCGGCGCGATCCTGTCCGCCATTCCCGTTGTCCTCTTGTTCCTGTTCCTTCAGCGCTACATCGTCTCAGGCCTCACCGGCGGTGCGGTCAAGGGGTAGCACCACGGACGACGACGCCGCTCGGCCCGGATTTTGCCCCCGGTTCACTCTCGATTCGCATCAGGGGTTCGAGTTCCGCTATGCTGAGTGCCGCACGTTGCCCACGCGTTGGGGAATGTGCACGCCTGGAGGATTCGCCTAGCGGCCTATGGCGCACGCCTGGAACGCGTGTTGGGTTAACGCCCTCGGGGGTTCAAATCCCCCATCCTCCGCGTTGTGAAGTAGCCCCTGACCAGTGGAAACACCGGTCAGGGGCTACTTTCATGTCCGGGGACTGAACATTCCAGGCCTAGTTTCCCATTGGGGACATTTCGGGTAGAGATGCGCACTGAGGAGGCGCTCCAGCGCGCGTCCCCAGGCCACAAATGTCAGAGCCCTCGACGGGCAGTCTTTTCAAGGGGTATCTGAGCCGCGTTCAAGACCTCAAAGAGTATCGGGCTGCACTCTGATTGACGTTTCAACCAGGATTCCCCGCGCCCTGCATCCTGATCGACGCTAAAACCTAGGATCGCTGGAATCCTGGTTTTTCTGTCGATCGTGATGCGCTGGCTTGTGTGCGCGGGCATTACCGTCGATCAGAATGCATCGACCCTTTGGGCCGCCTCGCGCCGCTAGTGACGGAGCATCAGTGCTTCCGACGCGTGGCGATAGCGATCACGATTCCCAGGCCCACGACCACCAGAAGCCCCAGGATCACGGCGGCACCGATGGCGACCGGCATGCTGAGTCCGAAGACTCCGCCTGACTCCGTGGCTTGAGCGTTCTCGGCGCCCTCTGCGTTGTCCCCGTTCTCACTATTCGCGCTGGAGGAATCGGAGTCATCCGACTGGTAGTCGGCAGCTGAGGCCGATGGGCCAACCAACGGGGCGATCGGTTCATCCGAGGGCTCGGGGCCGTCGTCCGTGGGCACGCTCCACTCCGGTCCGTCAATGACATCGCCATCGCGGAGGACCGTCAGCTCGTACTCCTCCTCGACGCTGGCCTTGCCGTTGTCCTCGCCGCCGTCCAGGGTCACCATGATGAACCAATCGCCGATGTACGCGGCGTCTTTCTGGAAGGCCATGCTGCTTCCCGTTCCGATCCCACCGGAGTTGCTGTAGATCGGCCAATAGGCGTTCGTGTTCTCCGCAGAGACTTCAGCCTCGTCCTTCAAAGGCGTGCTCATCTCCACGCCTGCTTTGCCTCGCAAAGGGTTGGCGACTTCAAGCTTGGCGGTTCGCCGTTCTTCTGCGCTTCTGGCATTGAAAACGGCTTTGGCAACGGGGCGCTGGCCCCAGTCCATGGGCATCTTGTAGATGCGGGTCTCGCCTGGCACCAGCGACCCGCTGTAGGTTCCAGGCTCGATTTCAGTAGCGGTGGAGTACGAGGTACCGCCGGCCACATCGGCCACGGGGTAGTCGTCGTCCAGTTCGGGTACGTCGTCCTTCTCTGAGCCGTAGGAGTGGTTGTCCTCCGGGCCGATCTGATCCTCGGGAGCGATCGGCTCGAGACCAACGACTAACTCAACGGGTAGCTCGTCTTCGTAGGCGCTGCCCGCGCGCTTGACCTCAAGGTTCCAATCGGAAGGATCGCATGACTCCTTCGGCGTCAAACGGAGGATTGAAGCAGACGGAGCTTCGCGGCCAACCGACGTGGATTGGTAGTCGGAACTTCCGGTCTGGTTGCAGGACGCGTTTTCGGCTTCGACATCTACGGAGAAGTTATCTCGCCCCCCGCCCGGGCGATGCACGAGTTCCTCCATGGACGGATCCACTACGGTTGCGGACACATGCGCCCGGTAACCCTCCGGGATGTTCAGCTTGAACCAACCGGGGGTGCCCTCCTTGCTGGTCACGGTGGGTCCGGACATCTGCGTTTGGTAGTTACCCTCCCCCAGGTACTTTCCGGAATCGCGGTCCTCACCCAGAGTGATTTCGGTGCCGCCCGCTTCGTAAGCCTGGCCCACACGCTGCGCCAGGGCCGAGAGAGTGGAACCGAGCTCATCGCTGTTATCCGCCGACGAATAAGTGCCACCGGTTGCCTCGGCGATGCATTCCAACTCGCTCTGAGCATCGTCGTTGACCTTGAAGCCCACAGTGTGGACGGCCAGGTCCACGCCGTCGGCGCCAAGTCCTCGGCGACGTCGCAGACCTCAGGGGGCGCGCACGTGTCGATTCCGTCCGAGACCAGAACGATCGATCGAGGGCCCTCATCGCCCAGCTCTTCGGCAGCCTTCTTGAGCGAATTGCCGATGGGGGTGTAGCCCGTAGCTTCCAGGGCGTCGATCTCCTGAGAGGTAGCGTCCCGGTCCAGTGGGCCCACGGAGCGCAGTACCCGGATGTCCTGGCAACCGCGCTCATAGTTGTCCGGATCGTCGTCACTGATCTCGGAACCGTAGGCGATCAGGCCCAGCTCGACGTCGTCGTCGAGGTTCTCGAGCATGCCGTTGGCCGCCTTCTTGGCAGCATCCATTCGGTTCCCGCCACCCACATCAGACTCCGCCATGGACCCCGAAGCGTCCAGAACGAGCGCGATTTTGGGAGGTACCCGCCCGTCGTCGCTCGTGGGAGAAGGTGACTGTGATTGGGCCTGTGCGGGCGCGTGAGCGCCAAGGCCAAGATCAGAGTCGTAACGGCGGCGAAGTAACGGCGAAGCATGTAGGTCTCCTGCGCGGGCGAGAACGTAACAATCGCAAACTACCGCATGCGTGTGACGCAGGAAACAATTGTTTCGTTGCGTAGCCGGCGTCAGTACTGCGGCCGCGCAGGAGACTCTGTGTGGCGTTACAACCCGGGAATTACCGCTTCTTGGGCGTGAACGACGTGCTGCACTTCCAGATCGTGTTGCCCTGCTTCGCGGAAACCTCCACGACCACCTTGCGACCCGGCGTTGCGCGGGCAATGGGGTACTTGATCGACGCGGTGCCCTTGGTGGAGGCGGTCGCGTACTTGGTGTTCGTGGTGGTCTTGTACTTGGCCTTGGTGGTGACCTTGGAGCGTGCCCCCACCTTGGACACGTTCACGTACGTGTTCGTGTACTGGCGGGGCTGAGTCACGGACATGGTGGCCTTGCACGGCTTAACCACCGCGGCTTCAGCGGGTGCAGTGCCCACGGCAACGGTGCCGGAGGCCAAGAACAATGCAATGAGTCCGGTCGTCACGGAACGACGGAAGGATGATGCGGCAATCATGCGCGGATCCTTTGTTACGGGCGATAACTCTCCGAATGCGGAACCGATATTCCGCGTCAGGACGGCCCAGCCAGGCCGTGAGTCCCTCGCCGATCAGGGGGATGATCACATCATAAGGACACTAATGACCCGCGAGTAACTATTGTCACAAAGTGACGCGCACGAGTTTTTTATGCCGCCGACAACGACGCCGCCACATCCAGTTCTGCGCACAGGTCACCGCACCGGACCGCCCACGTTTAAGAGCGCCGCGGCCACGCTCGCAAGGAGCGCGGCCGCGGCGTCGTCGGCGGTGCTGTGAAGGCTACTTTTTGCCCGCCCGGAAACCCGCGATGTACGGGTCGTGATCGGAGGAAGCGATCTCGTTCGCCACGTAATAGTCGAGCGCGGTGGTGCGGTACTGGCCGTACTGCAGCAGCGGGGACTGGCCGGAGTTGATGTTCCAGCGTCCGCGCCGGTCATGCGCTTCTTCAAGGACGGCGAGACCAGCAGGTGGTCCAGTGACCCCACCTGACCGCCGAACACGTACGTGTAGTCGTCCTCGGTGGCCTGCGTATAGCCGGCGCCGTAGAACTCCTGCATCGGATCCTCCTGGGCATATGAATTGAAGTCGCCCAACACGGCCACGTCCTCGGAGCCCGCGGCCTTGGTCAACTCGGGAATCCAGTCCACGACGGCGCTCGCTTGCGCCACGCGCGCCGCGTTCCAGGCACCCTGGCCGTCGCCGCTGTCACGGTTGGGTCCGGTGCGAGGTGCGGAACCCTTGGACTTGAAGTGGTTGACCACCACGGTGGTGGGCGCGGCGCCGTGCTTGCCGCCGCCCTTGGTTGAGGTGAAGGTGGCGGCCAGGGGAGTGCGAGCGTTTTCAAACGCGCCGCCCGCGACGGCCTCGGAACCCAGCGCCTGGGCCTGGCCCACCTGGGTGACCTGCTTGGGCTGATAAATGATCGCGTTGGAAATGAAGTCCTGATCGGCCACGGGCTGCAGCTCGGAGTCGGGCACCGAGACGACGTCCCACTTGGCGTAGCCGGCGGCCTTGTTCAGCGCGGTGACGAGGTTCTGGAGGGCCTCGTCCTTGGGCTCACCGAGCTTGGCGGAGTTCTCCACTTCCATGAGACCCACCACGACGCGTCCAACTGGTTGATGGCGGAGACGGTCTTGGCTTGCTGGCGTTGGAAATCGGCCTGGTCGAACGCGCCGCGCACGTCGCAGTTCTGGGCCACGTTGTAGGTGCCGTCGGTCGAGTAGTTGCCGCCGCGGCAGCCCTGCTCCTGGCCCACGGTGGTGAAGTAGTTGAGCACGTTGAATGAGGCGATCCGCATCTGCCCGCCCACCGCCGACTTGGGATCGGCCGAGCCCGAGAAGCGCGCCGGTTCCTCACCCGGAACCACCGGGGAGGTCGGCTGGAAGCGCCACTTGTCGAAGCGGTAATCCACAATGACCGGTTTGGTGATGCGAGCGGAATCGCCCACCGCCACGGGATCCTCACGGGTCAAATAGGGAACCTGACGGGGCTCCTGGGTCGGCGACGCCGCGAAGCCCCGGTTGGTGCCGTCATCGAGCGTGACCGAGATGGCACTGTTACGCTCCGCCTGAGCTTGCGCCTCCGCGCTGCCCGGCCGCGCGACCTGGGTCGGTTGCGCGGGAAGTTCCTTGCCAGCCGCCAGTCCGAGTTCTCCGTAACGACCCAGGCCGTAAGTGTCCGCGACCTGGAACTTCTCCTTGGGCTTGTACAGCATGGACTCGAGGTTCTCGCGGGTTGCGGCGGTGGAGGCCCAGTCGTTGGTGGCAGGCTTTACATCGGGGAGCTCCTCGGTCACCGGTGTAACTTCCACGTTGCCGGCCAACTGGGTGAGTCCGCGGTACTCGCCAGCTTCACCGGTGACCTGCACTCGGTCGCCCACGGACACGGTGGACTGGGTGCTGCCGGTGTAGACGAAAATGCCGTGGGAGGCCTGGGTCGTGTCCACCTTGCCGCCGGTGCCGGGTGTCTGGATCACGAAGCCACCAAGCGTGCCCGGGTCACCCGGATAGACAGCGGTGACGATCGACGGTTCGGTGGTGACCGTTTGACCCTTGAGCGGGGTCTCGGGGCCGGTGCCCTGGATCTCGGCGATGGACACGGTCTCCGCAGGGGCGGCGAACGCGGGTGCCGCGGCAATACCGCTGCACAGCAACATGGCTCCGGTGGAGGCGGCCGCTATCCGGATCCGCAACGAGGGCTTCGATGACTTATCGGGCATGAGAGGTCTCCAGATAGGGGTGAGGGGTTATCGCTTGCCCGGAACCTTGACGTCCACCCACACCAGGCGGTGGTCGGAGGTCGGGAACGGGTATTCGCCGGTCAGCTCGGAACCGGGCTGACCGGGGGTGGGCCAGAAAACACCGGCGTCCAGCAGCGGCAAGTTCTTGGACGGTAACGCGTAGTCCACGCGCAGGTTGCCGGGGGCGGGGTTGTCGTTGAAGTCGGCGGTGTCGCGTGCCGGGTCGGATTCGTGGGTCAGGTTGGCGCCACCCTGAAGCTCGCTGGCCTCCGCCGCCCCGGTAGAGGTTGGCAGCGGATCGCGCACCCGCGAGTTGTTCAGCAGCTGGCCGATGGCACCCGGGAACGAATCGCCGTCGTTGGGGTCCGAGTTGTAGTCGCCCACGATGACGAAGCGCTCGCCGCGCGGCAGACCGCCGCGCTGCCCGGCGTCGTCGTAAATATAGGAAGCCGTTTTGTTGCCCGTGACGTAATCGGCCCAGAAACGGATCTCGTCGTTGTTCTTGCGGCCATTGCGGTCCTCGGGGCCGTCGAAGCTCGGCGGGGTGGGATGCGCGGCCA
The DNA here is from genome assembly GCF_000286355.1 of Kocuria atrinae C3-8. Taxonomy (GTDB): domain Bacteria; phylum Actinomycetota; class Actinomycetes; order Actinomycetales; family Micrococcaceae; genus Kocuria; species Kocuria atrinae_A. The sequence goes on from NZ_AJXN01000116.1 coordinate 11,393, forward strand.
ACACATGCACCGTCTTGTTGCCCACACGCACGGGCACGTCCCAGTGGGATTTTGAGGACAACCGCAGCTGCTCGGCCTGCTCCGGCGTGTAGTAGTCGGTGGGCAGCTGATTGTTGGGCATGTCCTGCCAGCGGAAATTCTGGAAGGTGCGCACCTGATCTTGGACGATCGGGTACTTGGAGTAGATGACCATGCCGTACTGGCCGGGGAACAGGCCGAAGCCCCACGCGTCGTCGGGTCCGCCCGTCTGCCCGTCCTGATTGAGATCCAGGCCGGACTGCACGCCCGTATTGACCGGCGCCACGTAGTAGTAGGGGTAGTCCACCGGTGCGTGGCCGTTCTGCCCGACCGACAGATAGTTGTCGCGGAACGCCTCCGCAGCCTGGCCACCGGCACGTAGTCGAACTCGTTGACGAGCACTACGTCCGGGTTGTTGATCTGGATGACTTCCGCGATATTGCGGGCCTGCTGATTGTCCGGCGTGAACATGTCCTGCAGCAGCTGACCTTCCTCGTTGCGGTTCAGCGACGCGTTGTACGTGGCCACGCGCAGCCCGTGCTTGTCGCCGGTCACGTTCGTGCTTTTCGACGACGACGCCGCTCGCCCACCTTCACCCGCCACGGCCGGTGCCACAGCGCTCGCGGCGAGAGCAACAGCGAGGGCACCCGCCGACGAAACGACAAGGGCGCGAGATCGAGCACGCATACGAACCTCCAGGTCAACACACAGTGACCTTGAGCATAAGCGCGATAAACGACCACGTCGTGGCGGGGAAGTAAAAAGTTGGTGGTGGCGGGCTCGTGTGTTGCGGAGTGCTGGCGCCGCGAGGCTCAGTGAGGGGCGAGTGTGCTGATCTCTGTGAGGCCGATGGTCGGCCCATGCCTGACAAGACCTGTTCACCATGACGGATACCCGTCAAACTCGAAGCATGTCTTTCGGCCATCGTGTCCATGCGCTCCCCGAGTTGGCAGAGCCAGCCTCAAATCCTGGAGATGTCGTGCTCAGGGTTGAACTTCTTAGGGTAGAGCCAGTCATTTGGCGGCGTATCCGCGTGGGGCACGATCTGCGTTTGCCCGATCTCCACAAGACCCTCAACGCCGCTATGGGGTGGTTGGACTGTCACCTGCACTCGTTCAGAGTTGGAGACAACGCGCCGTTCCTCACGAACATTGACCTGATCGAGAGTTCGGAACCGGGCATTCATGAGGCTCCGTACGAGTTAGCCAGGTGCTGCGATCAGTTGGCGACGAGCTGATGTACGACTATGACTTCGGGGACGGTTGGGAACATCGGGTCACTCTCCTGGAGGAGCTGCCAGGGGCCGAAACCACCGTGCCCCGCGTGATTGATGGGGCCCGGGCATGCCCACCCGAGGATTGTGGCGGGATCCCCGGCTACGGCGAACTCTTGAGGGCTCGCCAGGCGACTGCCCCGGACGAGCGTCAGCGGATGCTGTTGGACTGGTGCCCAGCGGGATGGGATCCGGATCGCTTCGACCTGGACTGGCACAACCGAGTGCTCAACGCGCTAATGAGTCCCCAACCATTAAACGATGTGAGACCTGAGCTGATTGAGCTGATCGACTCTTCCGCCACACGAGAAGAACTGCTCGTGACGTTGCAGATGACCGAATTCAGCCAACAATCGCCCACGGAACAGGAAATGTCCGAGGCCGTTCGGCCGATTCAACTGCTCCTGGACGCGGTCGATGACGGCGTCACGCTGAGTAAAGCAGGCTGGCTCCCACCGGCCGTGGTCAAGAGGCTGGCAACGGATCTGGGCGTACCGTCGTGGATAGGACAGAACAACAGGGAGCAACACACAAGACCAGTTCAGGACTACCGTCGAACCCTCACGCACTTGGGGTTGCTGAAGGTCCGCAAGGGGGAGCTCAGTCTGACGCAGATCGGAAAGAAGTTGTCAGGTGCCCCGCGTGAACTCTTCCTTCACATCGCCATAAAGTTGCCCCTGGGCCGGGACGATTTTGACCGTCACGCTGGGTGGTTATGTCTACTCCACCGAGCCGCTGGTAAGCGTAATTTGTCCCATGGCGACTGGGTGGCCGACCAATTGATGCAGCTTGGTTGGGCCCCTCCGGGTGAGCCTCCAGTCTCCGCATTCGAGGCATTTGAAGTTACCCGGGATACAGCTTGCGCGCTTGGGCGGTACTCATGGGAGCTTTCGATTGTTTCCCATGAAGGCTCGCTGGCGCTAGCTCGAGCCGCACTGCTCCGTCCGGATGTTCTTATGCGATCAATATAGTCGTGGACCAAGACTCCCAGCGGGATGGCGTCAGGCTCGTTCGGGCCCACTACCGGCGGGCGGATGGATGGATACGGGACTGCTGCACGGTTAGGTGACAGGTTGTAGTCACGCCGCCAGTGCGACGGTCGTGTTCATGATGGTCTCGAACTCGATGGGCGTCAAACGGCCCAGACGTGCCTGACGCCGACGC
>NZ_AJXN01000117.1 GCF_000286355.1 Kocuria atrinae C3-8
GCCGGTTCATACCGCCTATGAGCGCGGGTTGTTGTAGGAGCGCCTCTTGAGTAACGGAGGACGCGAGTGCGCTGCGGGCTATCCGCCCGCGGACCTTGGCCACCGAGCGCGGAATGGACCGCTCCGTGTTTCGGCGAGGGCTTGGACGACCAGGCACAACTTGGATCATCACCCTCGCGGTGGCTCAGTTTCGAACGGCCGCACGTCGAGCCGCCCGGTACGCGCGGGCTCGATTCCGATTCTGACACGTCACACAGCAATAACGACGCCGCCCGCCCGGGGATTGATCGACGTAGACGTCCACGCATTCATCACTGTCACACGAACCCAGTCGCCGCACGTCCGGTTCGTCACGCAGGTGGTGCAGTACGGACAGCACCGCGTTGGCAAGGAGTTCACGGTCAGGTCGCGATACATACCAAGCCTCTCGAACCGTCCAGTCATCTGCAGCAACGGCCGGAGTCATCCCGGTCTGGCTCATTAGGGCGTTCAGTCGTTCGACGCACTCGCCCGCCGAGGTAGCGGCGAAAATCGGGCGGACCAGGTTCGCTGTTTCGATCAACGTTGTCTCATCCAGGGGCCCGAACCGGCTCCATGTCTCCGGGCTCTCCGCTTTAAGCGCCGAGGCATCGGGATAAGGATCCCCGCTCATGGAGGAACCAGCTCGCGGAGCGTCGCCCCATTCATTCACGATGCGGACCAGCACGTTCATGGGTAGCGCATGTATCTCAGTTCTCGAGGGCTTGCCCATCACTCCGCCTCTCAGTCGTTCAGGAATTCTCGTTCCTCTCCGACAGCTCACCGTGGCACAATCTTGTCACGTATTTACCCCAGTATACCCGTGACAAATTCGTCACGGCTGATAAAGTTCTTTACGTGACATGAATGACGGACACCTGCGCGCAGCCTGGCGCAGCAGGTCGTCAAACAGCCCAGGCATCGCGTATGACTAAACCTTGATCCACCGATCGCGTGCTGGGTAGGGGACGTCATTAAAGACGAAATGCCCGTCTGACCGGGAA
>NZ_AJXN01000118.1 GCF_000286355.1 Kocuria atrinae C3-8
GGGTGCGCCCGGGCACCAACCACCCCGTGCGATCCGCCTCCACTGCGTAGCGCAGCCCGTCCACATCGGTCGCGAGGACCGGGGTGCCGCAGGCCTGCGCTTCCAGGGCGACCAAGCCGAAGGTCTCGGAGGAGGAGGGCATGGCCACCGCATCTGCAGAGCGCATCAGATCGGCCAGTTCGTGGGATGGCATGGACCCTGGAATTCGACGACATCTGCCACGCGGTACTCATCCACCAGCCGGTGTAATTCCGCCAGGAAATCCGGTGAACCCACACCCGCGAGGATCAGTCGCACGGCGCAGTCAGGATGCTGCTGACGCAGGAGACCCATAGCGGCCACCAGAATCTGCGGTCCTTTGAGGGGTTGCATGCGACCTGCACAGAGCACCGTGAACGGGCGTGCTTCTCTCGCTTCTGAGGAGGACGCTACGGGAGTGGAGGATTCACACGGCGCTGCCGAGCCAGCAGGGGACGCGGATTTCACAGCCGGATAGAAGATCTCCGGATCCACCCCCGGTGGGATCACCCGGATCCGGTCCCGAGAGGCTCCGTAGAGCTCCACCATGTGATCGGCCTCGGCGGGTGTGTTGACCACCAGCGTGCAGGAGCTGGCGACGAGCTCCTGCTCGGCGCGCTCGCGGGACACGGGTTCTGGGTTCTCACCCGGACCGGCCCGCAGGTTCTTCACGGCGGCTGAGGTGTGGAGTGTGAGCATCAGAGGAATCTTGAGAGCCTCACAGACTTCACGGGCCGCAACCCCGGACAACCAGTAGTGGGCGTGCACGAGGCAGGGAGCGGCGGCGTCGTCGTTGTAAAAAGAGGCGAGCGCACGACCGAACTCCACGGCAAATTCTGGAAGCTGCTCCTTGGATGCGGTAGCCGCACCGGGAACCGCCACGGACAGTAGGCGGAGACCGTCGGACAACGAAGTGGCCGAGACGCCCGCGGGGTGTGAAGCGTCCCGGTCGAGCGTGGCCATGTCCACCGCCCAACCCCGCTGGGACAGCGACCGGGCCAGGTGCAGCACGTACACGTTCATACCGCCGGCGTCGCCGGAGCCGGGCTGGTCCACGGGCGAGGTGTGCATGCTCACGAGCAGCACGCGCGGCGGGGTCTGTTGGGGCACGCGACCAGCCTAGCGGGAAGCATTGCGGCACGGAGCGGTAGTGAACGGTCGAGAACGCCCCGGGCGCGCAGAACAGGCACAATGGAGGGCGTGAGTGTAACTACATCGTGGCAGTCCGAAGAACCCAGTGAGCGCAGCGCGGTCATCGACCTCTCCGCGGTGTGGCACAACGTGGTCCGAATAACTCAGTTGGCGCGCGGGCGGAAGCTGATCGCCGTGGTCAAGGCGGACGGCTACGGCCACGGCGCGCCCGAGGTGGCCCGCACCGCGCTCTCGGCCGGTGCGGACATGCTGGGCACCGCGCACGTGAGCGAGGCACTCGAGCTCCGCTACGCGGGGATCACCGCGCCCGTGCTGTCGTGGCTGCACACCACGAGCACCGACTTCTTCGAGGCGCTCGAACACAACGTTTCTCTGGGCATCAGCGGCTGGGAGCTCGACGCCGTGCTCACCGCTGCCCGCCAGACCGGCAAGACGGCCACGCTGCACCTCAAGATCGACACCGGTCTGGGCCGCAACGGGTCCACCGCCGGTCAGTGGCCGGACCTCGTGGAGCGCGTGGTGGCCGCCCGGGACGAGGGCTTGGTCCACGTGGAGGGCATTTTCACGCACCTGTCGGTGGCGGACGAACCCGACCGCGGTGACGAGACCATGGAGCAGCTCAACGCACTGACCGATGCCGTGCGGATCGCGCGCAAGGCCGGGCTGAAACCAACCATGATCCACGCCGCCAACACCCCCGCGCTGCTGTCGGCCGATCAGCTCGAGGACCCCGACTACATCCTGCGCGACGCCGTGCGCATCGGTCTGGGCATCTACGGATTGAGCCCGTTCGAGGACCGCACTCCCAAGGATTTCGGCCTGATTCCCGCCATGACCCTGCGCACGCGCGTGGCCAACGTCAAGGCCGTCCCCGGGGGCCACGGTGTCTCCTACGGCCTCACCTACCGCACGGAAGCACCCACCCACCTTGCGCTCATCCCGCTGGGCTACGCCGACGGCGTTCCCCGCATTGCGACCGGAGCTCCCGTCTACATCGGGGGCAGGGTCTACCCCGTGGTCGGTCGGATCGCCATGGACCAGTGCGTGATCGACCTGGCCCAGGGCACCACCGTGACACCCGAAGGCATCCCCGCGGGTACGCCCGTGGTCGACGAGTCGGTGGATCCGATGGTGCACATCGGTGACGAGGCGATTTTGTTCGGCGCCGGTGACTACCCCTCCGCAACGGAATGGGCGGACGCTTCCGGGAGCATCAACTACGAAATCGTCACGCGGGTCTCACCGCGTGTGCCGCGTGAGTACACCAGCCACAGCCACCTGACCCTGGGGGACGTGACCGTGTCCCGTAGCGCGAGCGCCCTGGCCGCGCACAGCCTGCCGCAGGATCCCCGACCCACCCGCGATTCGTCGGGGGAGTCCTACACCCAGCCCAACTGGACGCTGACCCGGTACCCGGCGTCCGCGGAAGAAACCCAGATCATCGCGCAGAAGCTCGCCGCCCACCTGAAGGCCGGGGATCTGCTCATGCTCAACGGCGAACTGGGAGCAGGCAAGACCACCTTCACACAGGGCCTCGGCGCGGGACTGGGCGTGCGCGACGGGATCATCTCGCCCACGTTCGTGCTGTCCCGCCAACACCCGAATCTGCCGGACGGACCCAACCCCGGTGGGCCGGATCTGGTGCACGTTGACGCCTACCGTTTGGACACCTCCGCGGACATCGACAACATCGACCTCGAAGACACCGTGGAATCCAGCGTGACCGTGGTGGAGTGGGGCACGGGCAAGGTGGAGCACCTGAGCGAATCGCGCCTGGTCATCGACATCGTGCGGCCTCGCGGGGCGGTGGGAGCGCCGTCGGCGGCCTTTGCCCTGAACTACGAGATCAACCAGAGCGCGGGCGAAACCGAGCAGGCGGCGGCGGATAGCAAGAAGTCGGAGACGGAAGAGCCCAAGGAACGCCAGGACCTCTCGATCGCGATCGACGCCCTCAACGACGAGTGGGACGAGGACGAGCAGGACACGGACGAACCGCGCACCATCATCATGCGCGGCTACGGTCCCCGCTGGTTCGAGCGTCTGGATCTCTGAGAGAACCTGGGCTCCTAGCGGTCTGGGCCCGTGGATCAAGCCGCGCTAATTGTTTGACCCCGTGGTCCGCGCCACGGAGGCCGATCGCGCATGAGCGGCGGGGCTTAGACTGTTCGGGTGCTTGTGCTGAGTCTGGATTCGTCGTCCATTGCGTCCGCGGCGCTGACCCGTAACGGGGAGGTGCTCGCGGAATTCGCCACCCAGGACACCCGTTCCCACGCAGAGGCCCTGGCCCCGGCCGTCTACAACCTGCTGGGACAAGCGGACGTAGAACCGGCACAGCTGAAGGCCATCCTGGTGGGCACCGGCCCCGGTCCGTTCACGGGTCTGCGTGCCGGTCTGGTGAGCGGCCGCACGTTTGGCTTCGCGTGGAATCTTCCCGTGTACGGCCTGTGCTCCCTGGACGCGCTGGCCCATCGGGCGGCACAGGCACCACGGAGGGAACCGAGTTCCTGGTCGCGACCGATGCCCGCCGCAAGGAGCTCTACTGGGGCCGTTACGAGGTGCACGAGGACGGCCACGGCCGCTTCGCTCGCTCCGTGGACGGCCCGCAGGTCACCGCCCCCGAGGGTCTCCCGAAGCTGCCGGTCTACGGCTCCGGCGCCGGACTGTATGCCGATCAACTGCCACAGGCGGTGGCGGAATCCACCGACTGGCAGCCCACCGCTGCCGATCTTTCCCGCGCCGCCTGGGCGCTGCAGGAGCGCGGTACGGAGCTGAGCACGGACACGTCCCCGCTGTACCTGCGCGAATCGGATGCCAAGGTGCCGGTGCAACGCAAGAAGGCACTGCGGTGACCGGACACCGAGCGGCCGGGGGAGCGGCGTCGTCGTTGCCGGAAGGCTATGCCCTGCGACCCATGCAACCCGCGGATCTGGACGAGGTCTACGCGCTGGAGACCGCGCTGTTTCCGGAGGACGCGTGGCCGCGCCGCATGTTCGACGAGGAACTGGCCCACCCCACTCGGCAGTACTGGGTGCTCACGCGTGAGCAGGAGATCGTGGGCTACGCGGGCATGATGTGCATCCCGCCGGTCGCGGACGTCCAGACCATTGCCGTGGCCACGGGGCACGAGGGCAAGGGCCTGGGCAGCGCACTGCTGCGCACCCTGCACCAGGCCGCACTCCACAGCCAAGCACCGAAATCCTGCTGGAGGTGCGCTCGGACAACCACCGGGCGCAAGGGCTGTACCAGCGCTTCGGCTATGAACACATTCACACCCGCCCCGGCTACTACGGGGACGGTCATGACGCGCTGATCATGCGCTGCGAGCTGGTCCCGGCCGGGCCGCCGCAGCGCAGCGCGGACGGAAGGACCATTCATGGCAACCGCTGAACCACTCGTGCTGGGCATCGAATCCTCGTGCGACGAAACGGGCGTGGGGATCGTGCGCGGCACCGAGCTGCTGACCAACACGGTCTCCTCGTCCATGGACGAACACGTGCGCTTCGGCGGCGTGATCCCCGAGATTGCCTCGCGCGCGCACCTCGAGGCGTTCGTACCCACGTTGCAGGCCGCTCTCGACGACGCCGGCGTGACGCTCGACGAGATCGACGCCATCGCCGTGACCTCCGGACCCGGTCTGGCCGGCGCGCTCATGGTGGGCGTTGCCGCGGCCAAGGCGCTCGCGGTCGCCACGGAAAAACCGCTCTACGCGATCAACCACCTGGTCGCCACGTGAGCGTGGGATTGCTTGATGACAATGACGAACTGCCCGACAACCTGGGCGCGCTGCTCGTCTCGGGCGGTCACACCGAAATTCTCTCGGTTCCGGACATCACCGGTGACGTCCGATTGCTGGGCGCGACGATCGACGACGCCGCCGGCGAGGCCTACGACAAAGTCGCCCGGCTGCTCGGGCTGGGTTATCCCGGGGGACCGGCCATCGACAAGGCGGCCCGGGACGGGGATCCCAACGCGTTCCGATTCCCGCGCGGACTGACCGCCGGGAAGTACATGGGTTCGGCCGAGAAGCCCGGATCGCACCGCTACGACATGTCCTTCTCGGGACTCAAGACCGCGGTGGCCCGAGTGGTGGAGACCTACGAAGCCTCCGGACAGCCGGTACCGGTGGCGGACGTCGCTGCGTCCTTCCAGGAATCCGTGGTGGACGTGATTTCCCGAAAGACCGTGCTCGCATGCACCGAGAACTCGATCGACACACTGCTCATGGGTGGCGGCGTGGCCGCGAACTCGCGGTTGCGGGCGTTGGTGACCGAACGCTGCAATGCCCGGGGCATCGAGGTGATCGTGCCGCCGCTGAGCCTGTGCACCGACAACGGGGCCATGGTGGCCGCGCTCGGGCGCGGTTGGTGGCCGAAGGCCGTCCCGCAACCGGGATTGTGTTCACCGCGGATCCGGGGCTGCCGGTGTCCACGGTGTCGATGGGTGCGGCGTAAGGCCCACTTGACTCGGGAGCGTGTGCCGCGCTGATAGGCCCGCCCCGGTCGGGACGATGCTCGCCGAGCGTGCCCGAGGGAGTAGCTCAGCCCACCGAGTTCCGGTTGCGCTCGACAATGTCCAGGACCACGGCGCGCAGGTCGCCGTTGTGTTCCTTGGCCACGCGCTGCTGCCGCTGATACCCGGCACCGTGACGAATGATGTCGTTCACGCGCGCGAGCTCATCACTGCAACTGAGGTCCGCGGCAATGGGTTCCAGCTTGTTGAGGATCTCGGTGAGGTCCTCGGTGACCAGGCGTTCGTCGCTCTGCGCATTCTGAATGATGATGGCGTCCAGACCGTAGCGGGCCGCGCGCCACTTGTTCTCCTGGTGGTGCCACGGCGGCATGGTGGGAATGGTGCCGCCGTCGTTGAGGGTGCGGGAGAAGGATTCCACGAGGCACTGCGTCAAGGCGGTCAGAGCGCTCACGTCGTGCAGGGTGGAGGGTCCGTCGCACACGCGCATTTCCACAGTGCCGAAACGCGGAACGGGTCGAATGTCCCAGCGATTCTCCGAGTCATCCTCGATCACGCCGGTGGTCAGCAGATCCTGTACGTAGGACTCGTACTCGTCCCAGGTCTTGAACTGGAACGGCAGTCCCGCGGTGGGTAGCTGCTGGAACACCTGGGAACGGTGTGACGCGTAGCCGGTGTCATGACCGCACCAGTACGGCGAGTTGGCGGAGAGGGCCAGCAGATGAGGGTAGTAGTTCAGCAACCCCTCGAGAACCGGCAGGGCCTTGGACCTGTGATCCACGCCCACGTGCACGTGCAGACCGTAGATCACCATCTGGCGGCCCCAATACTGCGCGCGGTCCACCACTTTGTAGTAGCGCTCCTTGTCCACCACGGCCTGGTCCTGCCACTCCGAGAACGGATGGGTTCCCGCGGCGAAGATCTCCAGCCCCTCGGGATCGGCGACCTTGCGGATCTCGTCCGAGGTCAACTTCAGCTGCGCGGTGGCCTCTTCCACGGAATGGCAGACTCCCGTGACCATTTCCACGGTGTTCTGCAGGAACTCGCCGGTTACGCGGGGGTGGTTGCCGTCCTCGCCCATTTCCGGGTTGTCGGCTATGACGGCTTCGAGGACTTCCTGGCCGCGGGGTTCCAGCTCGCCCGTTTCGCGATCAACCAGGGCGATCTCCCATTCGACGCCCAACGAGGAGCGTTCGGAAGAAACGAAATCAATGTGCACGGCAGTGGTCCTCTCATGGGTGCACCGGGGATGTCCCGCCGTCCATGAGCGAGTCCGGGAGTTCTTCACCGAATCTCGCACTGCTGAGCGGGTACTTCAGTGTACGGGTTCAACCACCAGCGCCACGCGACGTTCTTTCCCATGTTCTTGCAAACGTGTCATCACGAGCATGGCCTTCTCGGAACCGCGGGGCGCCAGCTGTTTCCTGAGCTGTTCAGGGGTGACGTCCGTGCCGCGCTTCTTGATGTTCAGTGTGCCCACGTTGTGATCCCGCACCCACTTCTTGAGGGTCTTCACGTTGTGGGGGAGCACCTCGCGCACGCGATACGCCGTGGCCAACGGGCTCTCGTGCAGTTCATCGCCGGACAAGTAGGCGATGGTCGGGTGGATCAGGTGCGCGTTCAACTGCTGCGCCAGATCGGTGACCAACCCCGCGCGGATCACGGCGCCGTCGGGCTCGTAGAGGTATTCAGCCACCTCACCCAGCAGGTCCCCTTCGGGAGCGGGGGACTCCCAGCTTTCGGAGGTCAGTTCCGCGGCGGTCGCGGAACCATCCGCGCGCGAATCCAGGACGAGCGCGGCACGGGCCACGTTCGGGCGGCGCACCGCGTTGAACCACAGCACCACCTCGACCACATCGCCGTGATCGGAAACCCACTGTGCCTCGGCGTTACCCGGCACCTGATCGTGGGGAATTCCGGGGCCCAGCTTGGCTCCCACGGCCAGGCCCTGATCGGCCAGCCCCGTCACGAAGGACAGCGGCGGCGAAAACGCCTCGGGGTCGAAGACACGCTGGGTGCGCCCCGAGCCGGTGACCCGACGCGCGGGATCCAGCCATACGCCGTCGGGCGCGCCGTTCTCAAGGTCGGAAGAATCGAGGGTTTCGACATCGCCGCACACCACGTTCGCGTTGGGCCACCCGGTGAGGTTGACCGTAGCGACGGCGGCGGTCAGCTCGTCCTTCTCGACGGCGGTCACGGTGCGTTCCAGGGCGGCCAGGGCCAGGGAATCCGCACCGATACCGCAGCCGAGATCGGCCACGTGGGTGAGGTCCGCCTGGGCGAAGCGGCGGGCGTGTAGGGCGGCCACCGACCAGCGGGTGGCCTGTTCCAGGCCGTTGCGTGTGAAGACCATGTGCTGAGCGAACTCGCCGAATTTGGCCTTGGCCTGAGTGCGCAGCTTGGCCTGCGTGAGGGCGGCGGAAACCAACTCGGGGGAGTAGCCTTCCGCGCGCAGCGACTCGGACAGCTTCAGCGAGCGCTCGGGATCGTAGGCCCCGATCGAGTCGACCAGGTGCAGTCCCTGGGGCGTGAGGAGCTGGGCGAGGGCGTGCATCTCGGCATCGGCGGGGGAATTCACGGTTCCATCACATCACGAGCGGGCCCGCTGGTCACATGTAGTACATGCCCACGTGGTGGCCGTTGATGACCTCCACGCGAATATCCATGTCGTAGATGTCGCGCAAGATGTCCGGCTGCATGATCTCTGCGGGTGCGCCCTGGCAGACCAGTGCGCCCTCCTTCATGGCCAGGATGCGGTCCGAATAGCACGAGGCGAAGTTGATGTCGTGAATCACCAGGATCACGGTCTTGCCGAGCTCATGGGTCATGCGCCGCAGGAGCTTCATCATCTCCACGGAGTGCTTCATGTCCAGGTTATTGAGGGGCTCGTCCAGGAGCACGTAGTCCGTGTCCTGGGCGATCACCATGGCGATGAACACGCGCTGCCGTTGACCGCCGGACAGCTCGTCCACGTAGCGGTCCTCGAACTCGGTGAGGTTCAGGTAGTTCAGGCGCGATCGATGTGCTCGGCGTCCTCGGGCCGGAGGCGACCCTTCGAATGCGGGAACCGGCCGAAGCCCACCAGATCGCGCACCGTGAGGCGAACCGTGAGCGTATTCTCCTGGCGCAGGATGGAGAGTTTCTTGGCCAGCTGGTCCGAGGGGGTGTTGAGCACGTCGTGTTCGTCCACGAACACTGACCCGTCATCCATGTTGACCAGTCGGGCGATCATGGACAGCGCGGTGGACTTACCCGCGCCGTTGGCGCCGATGATCGAAACCACCCCACCGGGTTCGATCTGTGCGGAGACATGATCCACCACGGTGGTCTCGCCATATTTCTTGGTGAGACCGGATAGCTCAATCACTTGATGGACCCTCTCAACAACAGGAACAAGAACAACAACCCACCGCAGAACTCAATCACAATGGACAGCGCGGTATCGAATGCGAACACGCGCTCAAGGATCAATTGTCCGCCCACGAGCGCCACAATGCCCAGGAGCACGGAGATCGGCAGGATCCAGGCGTGGCGGAAGGTGCGGCACAGGGCATAGGCCAGGTTGGCCACGATCAGGCCGAAGAACGTAATGGTGCCCACCAAAGCGGTGCACACGCCCACGAAGATCGAGCAGACGATCAACACGGTGGTCACGGTGCGGGTGTGGTTGATACCCAGGCTGATCGAGGTGTCACGACCCAGGGACAGCACGTCGAAACGACGCCGCATCACGATCAGCGGAATGGAGGCTGTGGCGATGATGGCCACCGAGATTCGCAGTAGTCCCAGGTCCACGCCGGTGAAGGACGCGAACATGGAATCCTGCAGCACCATGAATTCGCTGGGATCCAGCAGACGTTGCAGCAGCGAAGAAATGCCGCGGAACAGCGTGCCGAACACGATGCCGATCAGCAGTACCAGGTGCAGGGACAGGCCGGAGCCCGTGAACAGCCAGCGGTACATGATGGCCGCGAAGAGCACCATGAGCCCCAGTTCCAACATAAACAGTGGGTAGGTACCAGCTGGGTACGTCCCACCGTGCCGATCACGAAGATCAGCACGGTCTGGATCAGCATGAACAGGGAATCGAAGCCCATGATGGAGGGCGTCAGAATCCTGTTGGACGTGACCGTCTGGAACAGCACGGTGGAGACACCCACACAGAAGGCGACCAGGACCATGGTGAACACACGGTTGGCGCGGCGGGGGAGCACGTAGGCGGCGTTGGCATCCAGACCCAGGAACAAGTACAGGCCGATGCACACGAGAGCCAGGGCACCGATGAGGGCGGTGACCACGGCGGGTGACACGGAGCGCACGACAAAGCGTTTGCGCTTCTGCTGGATCGCGTTGGGGACCGGCAGAGCGGCGGATTTGGGGGTCATCAGGAACGAGCTCGCTTCCGCAACAGCATGGCCAAGAAGATTGCAGCGCCCACCACGGCCACCACGGTTCCCACGGGAATTTCGAACGGGTAGCGGATCACGCGACCCACGATGTCGCACACGAGCACGAAGCCCGCGCCGAAGATACCCACCCATGGAACGGACCGGCGCATGTTGTCACCGATCATCAGGGACACGATATTGGGGACCACCAGACCCAAGAACGGGATGGAGCCGATGGTCACAACCACCACGGCGGAGATCAGGCCACGATGGTCATGCCCAGCGCCATGATGCGCTTGTAATTCACGCCGAGGGTCGTGGAGACGTCCTGGCCCATACCGGCCACGGTGAAGCGGTCAGCGGCTATGTACCCGATCAGGGTCAGTGCGGCTACGAGCCACAGCAGCTCGTAGCGGCCCTTGATCACGCCGGAGAAGTCGCCGATCATCCAGGTGTTGAGCGTCTGCAGCAGGTTGAAGCGGTACGCGAAGAATGTGGTGATCGCGGCGATCACGTTGCCCAGCATGATGCCGACCAACGGCACGAGCAGTGCGTTGCGCAGCGGGATCTTCTGCAGCACGGCCAGGAACAGGGCGGTACCGCCCACGGCGAAGACCGCGGCCACGCCCATCTTGCCGAGCAGCGGTGCGCTCGGGATCAGCACGGTGACGGTCAGCAGGCCCAGGGAGGCGGACTCCACGGTGCCGACCGTGGAAGGCTCCACAAATTTATTGCGCGCCATCTGCTGCATGATCAGGCCGGCCACGGCCATGGCCATACCGGCCAGGACCACGGAAATGGTGCGCGGGAAACGGGAGACCGAAAGGAGGTGGAAGGACTCTTGGAGTCCGGCGGTGTCCCCGCCGGCCACCTGACGCATCAGGGTGGCCGGCGTGACATCCGCGACGCCCACGAACGTTGAGATCACTGCCAGGATGAATACCGCGATCACGGCAATCACCAGGCACCGTTGGAGCGCAGCGCTCGTCTGAAGGGTCCGGGCCTTCCGGCCTGGTCTTTGCGACCGTTTGCTCCGGGTTTTACAGCGGGTTGAGGTTCGGGAGCCGAACCACCGCCGCCGGTGTTCTCAGGTGCGTGAGCGATGGTGCTCACTTCAAGCTGTCCTGAATTTCAGTGATCATCTTGGGGAAGTTGTTCAGGCCGGGGCCCACGATGTACCACGCGGAGGGATCCAGGTAGGTGATCTGGTCTTCCTTGGCGGCGGTGGTCTGATTGACCAGGTCGTTGTCCAGGACCTGCTGAGCAGCCTGACCGGATTCGCCCTGGCCCACGGCCACGTCACGGTCGATCACGAACAGGCGGTCCGGGTTGGCCTCGGAGATGGCCTCGAAGGACAGGGACTCACCGTGGGTGCCCTCGGACTGCACGTCGCCTGCGGGCTCGACACCCAGGGTGTCGAAGATGATGTTGCCGAAGCGCGAGCCCGGGCCGTAGGCGTTGACTTCACCGGCGTTGGTCATCAGGAACATTCCGGATCCGGCGTCAGCGGCGGCTTCCTTGGTGTCAGCAATCTGCTGGTCCACGTCAGAGAGCTTCTCCTCGACCTCGGATTCCTTGCCCAGGATCTGGCCGATGGTCTCCGACTGCTTCTTGAAGGAAGCGACCGGATCCTTCTGGTCCATGGTCAGGTCCACGGTGGGCGCGATTTCGGAAAACTCGTCGTAGAAGTCCGCGGTGCGGCCGGAAATGATGATCAGGTCCGGGTTGGCAGCCGAAATGGCCTCCATGTCCGGTTCCTTCATGCCACCGGCGTTGACGTACTTCTCGTCCTGGTACTTCTCGAAATCGTCCGGCAGGGATGCGGGCTTGGGCAGGCCGTCGACCTCTTCGCCCAGGGCCTCGAAGCTGTCGATGACGCCCAGGTCCATGGAGATCACGGTCTCGGGGTTCTTGGGAACCTCGGTGGTGCCCTGCACGTGCTCGACGGTCACGGTTTCGTTCGACGAGTTCTCGTCGGAGGAGTCGCCAGCGGCCTCGGTGGAGCAACCGGTGAGGGCGAGCAGGCCACCTGCGGTGAGCAGTGCCATGGCCTTGGGGCTGATGCGGTTCATGTCGTTCCTCAAGTATTCAGGGAAGGTGCGGGTCGTGCGGCCGCGCAAACCCGGCGGCGATGCCAGATAGGGGACGACGGCGCCGTCGTCC
>NZ_AJXN01000119.1 GCF_000286355.1 Kocuria atrinae C3-8
AACATCCTGATCTACTACGGGTTGATGTTCCTGCTGGCCATACCCTTCACCATGATGTCGGTGAAGTGGCTGTTCACGAGCGCAGTGCTCTTCATGATCTTCGCGCCCATGGTCATGCAGTCCACGCTGGACCTCCTGCCGTCACACGTTCACGACAACGCCAATCTCGTGGATTTGGTGACGGAACCCGGGACGGTTCTGGCGGAGCTGTTCTTGACCGGCACCTATCCCGCCCTTCCGTGGATGGCGTTCATCTGCCTGGGTATGGCGCTCGGACGGTTGCCGCTGTCCCGTGATCGCATCCAGATCCTCTTGGTGATCTTCGGTGCCGTGATCGCGGCCGTGGCCAAGGGCCTGTCCATGATGATGCTGTTGCGTTTCGACGTGCGTGAAGCGCTGGTGACCGCCACCCCGTGGCTGACCAACAAAGAGGTCATGACCATCCAGAATTACGGTCCAGACCCCGAGCTCCCGACCACCACCTTGACCTGGTTGGTGATTTCCGGTCCTCACACCAACACGCCGTTCGCCATTGCAGTGAGCGCCGGACTGGCCATGGTGGCCCTGGGTGCTTTCCTGTTGATCTGCCGCTGGATCGGTCGCTTGCTCTCGCCGCTGGGTGCCATGGGTTCCATGACCTTGACCATCTACAGTGCGCACCTGGTGTTCCTGGCCTTCGTGCCGATCAGCGAAACGCCGATGTTCTGGCTGATCGTTCAGATCGCGGTTGCCGCACTGGTGGCGACGGCGTGGCAGCACGCCCTGGGCTCCGGCCCCCTCGAGCGGTTGGTCACCAGGATCTCTCGCTCCGCAGGGCGCAAGTTCGTGCCCGATGGGAAGGTCGGTCCGCGGCATTGAGCCAGTGGGTTTCGGTTCACGACGTAGCCGCCAGTTGAACTGGTAAACACCAGTTTCACGACTACAGGCAAAGGCCCGAGCGAATGTTTCGCTCGGGCCTTTGTGCACGGTGTCCTGGTTACGTCAGTCGCGGGCCCGGCGCCAGTCGGATGGGGCCTCGCGCGGTGGTGATGTCCACTTCTTCGCCCTTCTGCTGCACGATCACTTGGCCTTCGTCGACGAGGCCCACGGCGACGTCGCGAACCATGGGCATCAGGTCTCGCCAGCCGTCCCCACCGATGGCGCGTGCGGTCTCCGACGGGCAGATCGTCTTGCCGTTACGTTGGCGCAGCAGCTCGCGAATGGACGACGCCGCCCGCTCCCGGAGCTCAGGGGTCTCGGCGGATTCAGGGTGAGCACCCGTTTCGGAGCCTCGGGCGTTTCAGAGCGCTCGGGCGTCGATGCTCCCGGCTCCGTGCGTTTCTCGCTGGTCATGTCGGAATCCTCGTCGGGCTAGACCGTCAGGCCGATGGCGCTGATGAGTCGCTCGTGCCGTTTCAGGCCTGCGGCAACCACCTGTGGGAACTGGGCGTACCAGCGCAGATGCTCCGCAGCGATGTCTTCCTCGGAGACCTTTTCGCCGCCGATGATCCAGTGATTGCGCGGGCCGCCCGCCAGGTCATCGGCGCGATAGCCCAGGGCTTCCAGGGTGGATTCATAGATGGGCGCACGGATTCCGCCGAGCAGCACCCGTCCAGGATCCTTGACCTCACCCGGCTCACCAAGTTCCGAGAGGATTTCCCGGGCCACCCCCATCAGCACCTCGTTGCTCGGGTGGTTGATCACGTGGGCGGCGTTGGGTCCGGCGCTTTCGAACAACGACGCCGCGTCCACCGTCCCGTGGGCTTCCTGCCGGGTCCGCAGCTGGTGCAGTGATTCGTCCCGGGACGCGCGGACGGCCTCCGCGGACACCGGCTCCAGGTTCACGGTCCTCTTCCCCTGGGCAGCGGCCACCAGCACCCGGAGGTCGTGGTACGGAGCAACGGGCGGGTCCGTGACACCTTCCGCGCGCACGATCGCGAGCGTTGGCATGAGCGCCGTCCACCGCATGACGGGGTACTTCACGGCGCGGGAATCTGAGGGTGTGAGCGCGAGGATCTCCTCCGAACCCAACGGAAGTCCGCGGTATCCGGAGGTGATCGGCTGGGTCGCAACAAAGCTGCAGCGGTTGAGCAACCGAGTCAGGTGGGGCAAGTCCTCGGCCAACAGTTCGTGCACCGGCGGAATCCGCACGCCGTGCCAACGGCCCTCCCCCGCGCCGTGCAGCAACACACGCAGGGACTCCGCCTGGCAGTTACCGTGCACCATGAAGAGCGGCGCATCCGGCAGTTCGGTGAGACCGTAGAACTCGCCGTAGTGCGCTCGCCGCCCGGGGTCGTGCGGTTCGAAACCCAGTTCCTCAGCCATGTACCACCCGTCCTTCGATCCGTTTCTCCGTAGCCGCGGGGCGAACCGCGTCGCATACGGCTGACACGTCCGATTCCCCACGGTTCAGACTACGTGTCTCCCTCAGAACCAACAGCCCGGGAGCGCTCTGTTCACCGCGCTCGCACAGCTCGCTCAGCGGTTCGTCCAGCACAAGCGGTGCCAGGACGTCCACCACGAAACGGCATCGATCCACGTACTGCGACTTCGGTTGCCCCACGCGAACCCGGGGATCCTGAGCCAGCGCCGCCGGCATCGAGCCGAGATCCACGAACCACAAGCCGACGTCCGCATTTCGCAACAACTGCAACGCGGTCAGGAACGCTTCACCGTCATTGTCGTGGGCATGCACCCGAACCACCACGGCCGGTTGATCGAATACCAGTCCGCGTCCGCGCGTGCTCGGCAGCGGGATACGTTGGGCCAGCGCCATGGTCTCGGCGTCCTTGATGTCGCGGGTATCGGGCCGCCCGCCCAGATCCGGGCCATCGTGCCACGCCACCGCGTTCGGAACGTGCACGAATCTCGCCCCCGCTTGCCAGCACCGGTACGCGAGATCCCAGTCCTCTCCCCCGTACCCGGTGAGCGTTTCGTCGAACCCTCCCACACGCTCGAAGAACTCGCGATTCACGCCCATGAGCGCGCTGATGATGAGCCGGAAATCCTCGACGTCCGCGTCCGCCAGGTCGTTGGTGCGGGCGTAGCCGTCGGACAGCCAGGCTGGGTCGTCGACTCTGCGAGCGCCGTTGGCATGACCGCTAGCCAGCCATTGGTCGATCTGGTCCGGCGTGCAGGAGGAAACGTCCACGTGCTTGCGAGCGCCCACGGCCAGGACGCCGTGACCGTCATCCTGGTGTTCGAGACCCGCGAGCATCGCGGTCAGGAAACCGGGCTCGGGCATCATGTCACCATCGAGGAATACCAAATGGCGCCCCTTCGCGAGCGCCGCGCCCTTATTCCGCGCGGCGGCCGCGCGGAATCCCAGGTTTTCCTGCC
Organism: Kocuria atrinae C3-8; assembly: GCF_000286355.1. Classification (GTDB taxonomy): domain Bacteria; phylum Actinomycetota; class Actinomycetes; order Actinomycetales; family Micrococcaceae; genus Kocuria; species Kocuria atrinae_A. Next base: position 3,319 of record NZ_AJXN01000119.1, read on the forward strand.
GGGTCACGGTGATCGGGTACGACGTCGCCGGGAGCGCGGGTGCCTCGGCCGAGCCGTCGTCGCTGACGATCACCTCGAATTCGTGCGGAGGAAGGTCCTGCCGTTCCAGCGCGCGAAGCAGCCGGTCCAGGCCGAGTTGGTTCTCGTAATAGGGAACGATCACGCTGACACGTGGGGCGCCGTGCTGTGGCTCGCTGTCGACGGCGCCGGCTGTTGCGTTCACGGGGTCACCTGCGACTCGGCGGATGCCCGCGAGTCCGCGGAGATCGTGGGGCGCCCGTTCGTCGGTTCTTTGGCTTTCCGGTCAGGACCCGGAGACGACAGTCGGGACCACTGGATCTGCGCCGCGCGAGCCGTGGAAGGGACGTCAGTATCGTTCCAGTCCCGTTCGTCGATCCAGGTGGAAGCAGGGTTCTCAAGTGCGGCGTTCAACGCCGAGGCCAGGTCATCGGTGATGGTCAACGCCCACGGTGCGCGTTCGCGAAGTTCTTCGAAGAACGGGTGGCGGGTAACGATCGGGCGACGGCCACTCGCGATCCACCGCCCCACCGAGCCGGAGGCCGACACGTGCTCGGGCGCGACCACCGGGACCGTAACAGCGCGGGCGGCTGCGGTGAGCTGCTCCTCGGACAGGAAACCGGTGACGTGGAAGGCCCGACCCAGAGCGCGAGCGAGGCGTTCGAACTGGGCCACAAGATCTTGGTGACCGTCCGACGGCCGACCCAGCGCGGCGACGTCGGCGGCCTGCGAATTGGATGCCAGCGCGGCCAGAACCTGTTGGTGGCCCTTGCCGGGATAAATGAAGCCGAGTAATCCCACGGTGGGCGTGGTCGTGGGAAATCCCACCGAATCCAGATTTGCTGTGGACGCAGGGGCACGGTCGATGGGCAGCGGGTCAACGTGGACGAGAGTCCTCGGCGGAAGTCCGGCGTGACGCAGCAGAAGGTCACGCTCGTACTCGCTACTCACGATCACAGTGCGCGCGGCGGCAACCACGCGGGCATAACCGGCGCAGCGAGCGGCAAAGGCGTGCCCATTGGAAGGCTGCGGAATGTCGTGGAGCGTGACGGATACGGGCCGCCGAGCGGCAATGCGCTCGATGACACCGGCGGCCTCGGACGCGTCGCGACCGAAAATGCGGTCGGTGAAGTGGACGTGCACCGGTCCGTGATCGGCCAACAATTGCGGAAGCGCTTCCGAGATGTCGCCCTCGATCCGGGCGGCTTGCGGCGTGTGATCGGCCAGGGCGCTCGCGTGCATCCTGACCCCGTGCTGCAGCGGTCCGACGATCGCATGGGTGGTTACTTTCACCCCCGAAACGTTACCGGACCACTCGCCACCCGCGGCCGACGGCGCCGTCTCGCGGCTCACGGGAGGGCGAGTCGGAAGACCTTACGCCACGCTTCGAAGACCTGCTTGGGCAGCGGACCCGAGGTGTAGGGGATGCCGTACTCTTCGCAGATTGCCTTGACCCGCGGGGCGATCTCGGCCATGCGGTTGGACGGCAGATCCGGGAACAAGTGGTGTTCGATCTGGAACGACAGGTTGCCGGTCATGAAGTGCATGAACTTGGAACCATCGATATTTGCCGAGCCCATGGCCTGCCGCAGATACCAGTGACCGCGGGACTCGTTCTCGATGTCCTCTTCGGTGAAGGTCTCCGCGCCGTCCGGGAAGTGACCGCAGAAGATCACGGCGTGGGCCCACAGGTTACGAATCACGTTCGCGGCCACGTAGCCCTTGATCGAGGACTTGGCCGAGCCGGTCAGTGAAGCCAGCAGCGGGGACAACACGAAATCCTTGGCGCTTTGGCGGCCGAACTTCTTCAGGACCCGCTTGAGGTCCTTGAGCATCGCTTCCTTGGGCTTGTTGCCCTCCAAGTACTGATCGAACTCGATGTCGTAAATCGCGATGCCCCACTCGAACATGGGTGCCAGACCGGCATTGATGACCGGGTTGAGCAGGTTGGCGGGGGTCCACGGCTGCGACGGATCCATGCGCAGCACGTTGTACCCGACGTCACGGTCCTTACCGACCACGTTGGTCCAGGTGTGGTGAGTGTCGTTGTGGGTGCGCTGCCAGCCGGAGGCCGGAGCCACGAAATCCCATTCCCACGTGGTGGAGTGGATTTCCATGTCGTTCATCCAGTCCCACTGACCGTGCAGAACGTTGTGTCCGATCTCCATGTTTTCCAGGATCTTGCCGCCGGCCAGGCAGCCCACTCCCAAGAACCACAGGGGCTTGTGCTTGGAGAACAACATGGAGGCGCGCCCCACCATTTCCAGACTGCGCTGGAGCTTGATGACGCGGTGGATGTAACGCGCATCAGTTGCTCCCCGCTTGGCGGTGATGTCATCGCGGATGGCGTCGAACTTGACCTCGAGCTCAATGAGCTGCTCTTCGGTGAGGTTCAAGGGGTTGGGCGTCTTACGCGTCCGCTCAATCTCAAAGGTGGGTGTGTGCTCTTCCAATGTTGCTGTCATGCGTTGCTCCTTCAAAGGGGTCGGGGTGCCTGTCGGCAATTTCTGTGGGGTGGTTCTTGGACTGTGGCTCTCCGGCTACACGTCCAATGCCACCCAGGGTGCTGGTCGGTTGATGCACGTTTGCACCAGTCCTGGATCGTGGGTGACCTCTCCGGTTCGGATGTCGGAAACCTGTCCGTCCATCATCGGCACCAAGCAGCTGCGGCAGATTCCGATACGGCAGCCGTGCGGCAGTTGCCTGCCCGATTTCTCCGCGGCTTCCAGGATGGAATCTGCGCCGGTGACCTCCAGCGTTTCATCGGACTGGGAGAAGTACACCTCTCCATTGCCGCTGGCACTGGTGCGCCGAGTGACGTCGAAGCGCTCCACTCTGGACTGACCGCCGAACATGAGGGCCAGCTCCTGCACCTGGCTCACAAAGGAATCGGGGCCGGAGGAATAGATCTCGCGATCCTGATAGTCCGGGCACAACCGGGGGATGTCCCCCGTCTCGGAGAAATCAATGCGGCCGTCCTCGTGGCTGAACCAGAAGATGGGTTTCAAGCCGGGGAACTGATCGGCCAGTTCGAGGATTTCATCGTGGAAGATGCAGTCCTCCGGTGTCCTGGACGAGTACAACAGGACCACATCGTGATCGGGGCGCCGCGGCATGAGCGTGCGGAGCATAGACATCACCGGGGTGATGCCGGAGCCCGCAACGACGAACAGGATGCTCGCGGGAGTCTCTTCCAGAACGAACTGTCCGGAGGGCTCCTCCAAGTAGAGAAGGGTTCCGGGTTCTGCGTCGTTCACCAGGAACGTGGACACCGCACCATTGGCCTTCACCGTGATGGAGGGATCTTGGCCTTGTGCGGCGCTGATGGAAAACGGCCGCCACACGCGCTTGCCGTTCAGGGACACACCGATACGTGCCCATTGGCCCGCCACATGTGGAATCCACCCGTCACCGGCCTTGAAGAAAATGGTAGACGTGTCTGCGGTTTCACGGTCCACGCGGGAAACAATTCCCCGGGTGTATCGTGCACTGGTCAGGTTATGGAAAACCTGCAGGAAGTCTTTCGGGTCACGCGGGTACGTGAACTGGGAGACGGCGAACTTCAGGACTTTTCGAGCGCTATTTTTCTTCACTCTGGGCCCTCACTTCTTGTCTATCGCCAATCATGTGGATCTGAATATCAGGTTGCTCTCTCTGCGTACGGAATCGATGGTGACACCGATCTCCGAAGCCGGAACCTGTTGACGATGCGCGCGGGTCCACGGACTCGATGGTTGTTCGACCACTCGGGATCATGCGTGGTCGGAACGTTCTTACCGTAACAACCGGGCATGCGTGCCCACACCGAGCCTCCTGATTGTTACCTGGACGACACCTTGGGTGAGCGCCCCGGTGTGCCGGGAGATTTTGGGGTCATAAGTCGCCTCGGACCCGGTTCCTTCTACGTACCCGAACATTCCACCCTCCGCTCGTTGCACTTGTGCAAGTTTGCACGAGTGCATAATATGTACTGGTGTCAGAAGTGAATGTTTCATTACGTGAGCGCCACCGAGCGCAGACGTCCCGCGAGATCCATGAGGCCGCGTGGGAACTGACCCAGCGCCATGGGTACGGAGCCACCACGGTGGAGGCCATTGCCGAACGCGCGGGTGTCTCCCGCCGGACCTTTTTCAACTACTTCGCGTGCAAAGAAGACGCTGTCCTGGGGCTGAAACCAGTGCACATGCCGCAGTCCGAAGTGGAGCGGTACGAGGACCCCAGCAGCGGTGATGAGTTCTCACGGACCGTACGACTCTTCCTGGCCGTCCTCCGGCATTCCGCAGGCTTCAGCGCCACGGGTAAGGAACGCCAAGAACTGCTCGCGGCCAATCCCGACCTGTCGCGCAAGATCGGGCTTCACATCACGGCGGCGGAGTCCTTGGTAGCCGCGACCGTGGCCGAACATTCCAGCGGTTCGACCAACAACCGCTCCTCCGAGAGGTCTCAGGCCTATGTCCTGATGGCCGGCTCGGTCCTCAAATACGTGTACCGAAACAACGAAGACCTGACCAGCAATTCTGACCCGGAGGTCGTCGACCGCGCCGTGGAGCAGGCTCTGTCCGTCTTCCGATCCGCTTTCAAGGAGATTTCATGAGCCAATCCACGGCACCGGCTTCAAGCCGGAATTCGACCACGCAGGAAGCGGCGCCCGCTCCCCGATTGGTGCTGCTGTTCGCAGCGCTCATGATGGTCATGCTGCTGGCGGCACTGTCCCAGACCATCCTGTCCACCGCCCTGCCCACCATGGTTGGCGAACTCGGCGGTGTGGACCACATGAGCTGGGTCATCACCGCCTATATTCTCGCCTCGACCATCATGATGCCGGTGTACGGGCGGATCTCCGACCTTTTGGGCCGTAAACCCATCCTGCTCGCGGCCGTGGTGTTGTTCATTGCCGGATCGGTGATCGGCGCGGCCGCACAATCCATGAGCCTGCTCATTGCGGCGCGCGTGGTCCAAGGTCTGGGTGGCGGTGGCTTGATGATCCTGTCCCAGGCCGCCATTGCGGACGTGGTTCCCGCCCGCGAGCGCGGTAAGTACATGGGCGTCATGGGTGCCGTTTTCGCGGTCGCTTCCGTGGCCGGTCCGCTCCTGGGCGGTTGGTTGACCGAGGGGCCCGGCTGGCGCTGGGCCTTCATCATCAACATCCCGCTGGGCATCATGGCTTTCGCCGCAGTGAGTTTCTTCCTGCGCATCCCGCGCCCCGAACGCGCCAACTCTCTGCACATCGACTACCTGGGCATGGTGCTTCTGGCCCTGGCCACCACCACGCTCATCCTGGTCTGCACGTGGGGTGGCCAGCAGTACGACTGGCTGTCTCCGCAGATCTTGGGCCTGGTCGCAGTCACCGTGCTCGCTGCCATTGGTTTCGTGGTGACCGAGTCCAAGGTGAAGGATCCCGTCATTCCGCTCTCGCTGTTCGCGGATCGAAACTTCACGCTGACCACCGTGGCCGGATTGATGGTGGGCATCGTGATGTTCGGTGCCCTGGGCTACATGCCCACCTACATTCAGATGGCCAAGGGCGTGGACGCCACCACCGCCGGCCTGCTCATGACTCCGATGATGGGCAGCCTTCTGGTCACCTCCATCATCTCCGGCCAGATCGTGTCCAAGACCGGCAAGTACAAGTTCTTCCCGCTCACGGGCATGGTGATCACCGGACTGGGGCTGTGGCTCATGTCCACCATGACCGCGGAGGATCCCATCTGGATGATGTGCCTGTTCATCGCGGTCTTCGGTGCGGGCATCGGCCTGAGCATGCAGATTTTGGTGCTCATCGTGCAGAACTCGTTCCCCAACCGCGTGGTCGGTACCGCCACGGCCTCGAGCAACTTCTTCCGACAGGTGGGCGCCACGGTCGGCTCCGCGGTGGTTGGGTCCGTCTTCGTAACGCGGCTGCACGATCTGCTCGCGGAACGCATGCCGCCGGCCGCCGCGAACGGCCCGGTCAGCGCCAACTCTCTGACACCCGGCGCGGTCCAGGGGCTGCCGGATGCCCTGCGCATCCCGGTGATCGATTCCTACAACGACGCGCTCTTGCCCATCTTCCTGTTCATGGTGCCGTTGACGATCATTGCCCTGGTGCTGCTCTTCTTCGTGGAGGAGAAGCCCCTGGCAACGCAGATCGACCGCGAGGTTTACGTCCCGAAAGACGATGAACCGGCCGCTGACGACGCTTCCGATCCTCAGATTCACGGTACGGATCCGGCCGTCTCCGATCCCTCCTCCGCTACCGTTAAGCCGGCATCGGACCAACGGTCCGTCTCGACCCATCACTGAGCAGGAGCATCCCGTGCGCATTCGCATCAACATCACCAGTGTCCTGGTGGACGATCAGGCCAAGGCTCTGGCGTTCTACACCGACAAGCTCGGCTTCGAGCTCAAGCACGACGTTCCCGCCGGTGAGGCCCGTTGGCTCACCCTCACCGCCCCCGGCGAGCCCGACGGCGTGGAACTCCTCCTCGAGCCGGACGCCAATTTCGGTGCTCCCGAGTTCAAATCCACGCTGAAGTCCGCGGGGGTTCCCTACACGCAGTTCCAGGTGGACGACGTGCAGGAGGCCTTCAATGAGCTTCGAGAGAAGGGTGTGGAGTTCACCATGGAACCCACGAATGCCGGTCCGGTGAGCATCGTGGTCCTGGATGACACTTGCGGAAACCTGATTCAGCTGATCAGCGAGAACTGACCCACAACTCGCGCAGCCGTAAAACGATCGACGTACGACCCAGGAAACGAAAGTTCCAGGTCGTACCGTCGATCGTTTTACGGAGTTCCACCCTGGCGAGGTTCTACCGTCGCTCAGGCTGCCGCAGCGCGCCTGAGCGGTCAGTCCTCGCTCGGGAGCTCCCGTTGGATGTCCTCCACGAGATCCCCGATCAGTTCGGGAGCATCGTCCAAGCGGGCTCGCAGGGACGCCATCTCGATGCCGTGCAACAGACCCACGGCGTACCGGTCCTTGCCGGTGCGCTGGAAGCTGCGGGCCACGCGCGCCAGCCAGTGTTCCATGACCGCGCAGTCCGTGAGGGAACCGAGCTCGTCCTGGTAGTCCTTGGCGTACGACGCCGCTTTGGAGCGCTTCTTGCCCGGGTCCGCGTCCGCGCGGTCCAGGGCATCACTCACGTAGCGCACGGACTTGATGGCCTTGCGGGCATCGTGCAAGTGATCGAAGTAGACCGCCAGCGCCACGGGATCCTCATCGGCGAAGGCCAGGCGTTCGCTCAGCTCGGCACCCATTTCACTGACTTCGGTTTCGCCGGTCTCGGAATCCACGGAGGGCTTGGAGGTGGCCTTCTGAATGACGTCCATGAGCGCGGTGCTCATGACCACCTTGGCGAACTTCTTGGGCGACAGCTCCGCCGCCTTCTCACCAAAGGACGGGTCCTGGAACAGAGCCCGCAAGTCCGTCAACAACTGGATGTGCTCGGGACTGTCGAGCATGCGGCGAACGGCGCGAGCGGCGTCGTCGGCGCCCGTCTCGGAGGCCGTGAACAAGTCTTGCCGAGCGGCGGCCGTGATCAGGCCACTGAACTCGCCATCCAGGCGACCGTGCAACTGCTCGGCCGCAACTTCCTCGTCACGTGCGTCGCTGAGCGCGCGCGCCAAAGTCTTGAGGCGCTCCTCGAGATCGGCCCCGACCTGCTCCGGGATGAAGTCCCGGGCGGCATGCAAGACACTACGCAGGGAACGGCTGCGCACCCGCATTTGATGGACCGAATCTTCCGCGCCGATCCGCACCGCGAAGTCCCAATGCTGCAACTTGCGCGTCAAGTCTTCGCACATGGCCGCCAGGACATCTTGACCATTGGTCGGTGAATCCTTGACGGGCTCGGAGGCCTTCTTCTCGACGTCCTTCTTGGACTTCTTCGATTTCTTGTCCTTCTTCGAAGAGTCCTTGTCCTTCTTGGAGGATTCCTTGGACGTGTCCTTGTCCTTGCCTTCGGAAGGCAATTCCTTGACCGGCGCCTTGTCCTGGCCCAGAGCTCGCGCAATCTTCGCCGGAGACTTTGAGGCGACCGCACCGGCCTCGTAGAGCACGTTCTCCACAGCCGCAAAGACCGCCTTGGACTGCTTCTTGCTCAGCTCGTCGGAGCTGAGTTCGATCTCGCACTCGCTCCATTCACGATCCACGCCGGCACGCTCGTCACGAGCGCACACGAAGTCCACGCACAGCACGGCGTACTGCTGGCCGTCCTCGGCGGTAATCGGATATTCGGCGCGCTTGGTGTTGATGGTCGCCACGGGCGTGAGGGGCTGGTCCAGGGTGATTCCCACCAGCGTCTTCCGCAGCACTGCGGGCATGCGATCGGAGGTCTTGAGCGGTTCGTAGTGCAACTCGCCGCGAACCTTGCCGGCCTTGTACTTCACGTGCCAGCCGTCATCGCCGCCACCCGCACGACGCCGCACGGCCACCTGAGCGCGGCTCAGCGCGTGATCCTCGGTGTCGTAATACGCAGCGGTCAGGTCGTAGATCGCGGGTTCCCCGACCGTGAATCCTTCGACCTTGTGCAGTTTGATCTTGGCCGCTTGTTTGGGCGACACATCGTACTTGCGCTCAATCTCCACTGGTGCTCAGCCATGACACTCCTAGATATGAAACGCGCCGCGGCCATCCCTGCTGGGTACGGCCGCGGCGCGGAATCGAATATTTCTCTAAAACTATGTGGTGCTTCGCGCTACGCCCGGCGGCGCTTCAAAACATCGTCCAGGTTGAGAGCTGCGGATTCCCGCGAACCGGCCTCGGCGGCGTCCTTCAACGTGGTGGACTTGGCTGCCGGTCGCTGCGGGACCTGCAGGGGCTCGGGTTCGCGCGGGGGAACCACCGGGGCCTGGGTGTAGAGCGGCTTGGGAACCGGAACCGGCTTCCAAGTGGCCTTGCCCTCGAACTTGGGAGCCGTGGAGCGGGCGACCTTGAGAGCCTCGGCGCGCAATTCGTCCACCGTGTAGGCGGGCTCGTGGGTCTTGGCTGCCACCTGCTGCTCAGGCTGCTCCACCTGCTCAGGCAGATCCAGCGCGGCCATGGCACGGCGTTCGCGGACCTGTTCCTCCTGGCGGTTCTCGTCCTCGTTGTCGAACAGCTTCTGTTCAGGCTGCTCCACCGGGGCACTCACGGAACCGCGGGCACGGCGGACGTTCTGTTCCTCGACGGCCAGGTAGCGCAGACCCGCAACGCAGCCGATACCGAGCAGAGTGAGGACGGTCGGCACGGCCCAGGTCACCGGAGTGAAGGGAGCCATGACGCCGGTGATCAAGGCGGTGAGCAACAGCATGGCACCGGCCAAGAAAATCAGGGTGCGGTCCCATCGAATGTGCAGGCCGGCCATGGGGCGGCGCGCAGTTGCCGCGGTGGACGGTTCCGTTGCCGGCGTCTCCATGGTGCTCTCCCGTTCGTAGGTTGATGTCTTGGGCGCAAGACTCACTGTAGTGTGCTGCGGGCACTGCGGGGCGCATCGAACCGGAGGTCCTGAGCATCTACCTGGGCCAGCACGGGGGTGTCTTCACGTCGCAGAATTCGAGGTGCCAGCCATACCGCGCACAACACGCACACGATGGCCAAAACGGCCGAGCTGCTTACCCACGTCAATCCCACGACCCCTACCCTAAGGGAGCGCAGGACGAAATCTGCGACACACAGCACCGTGTTGCTTACAACGGTGTAATTCGTTGTTCGCGACCCGGTGCTCTCTTCAGAATACCCTTGCCGGAACCGTCAGAAACGACCCCTGCGCACCGTCATGAGTTCATCGGATCCGGTGAAGCGGTGCACCAACCCGCGGGGAACCTCCGGTGACGTCAAGGCAAAGCTGCGGTGATCGCGCCAGTGCCCGGAAATGTGCAGGAAGTCTTTTCGTAATCCTTCGTCACGGAATCCCAGTTTCTGCACCACTCGCAAAGATTTGACGTTCTCCGGGCGAATGTTGATTTCCATCCGGTGCAGATTCAATTGCTGAAAGCAGTAGTCGGTGGCCATCGCGACCGCCATGGGTGCGATCCCCCGGCCCGCCTGTTCGGCGTCCACCCAGTACCCCAATGTTGCCGATCTGAAGGACCCACCCGTGATGCTGGAAACACTCAGCTGCCCCACCAGGTCGTTCCGGCCGGTCTCCGGGTTCGTTTCGGTGATCAACCACGGCAAGGAAGTGCCCTGCTTGGCCTGATCTCGCATCAGCTTGACGAACTGGCGGTACGAGGGCGGCTCTCCCCCGGGCAATGGGTTACTGGCCTCCCAGGGCTCCAACCATTCGCGGTTCCGGTACCGGACGCTGTCCCATTCAGCGCGGTCATGCATGGACAATGGGCGCAGCGTCAGCTGCGCCCATTGCACACTTACCGGCCACACGACTTCAGTGTTCACGGAACACTGACTATCAGTCCTGCAGGTCCTTTGCGAAATCCTTGACCCACGCACGCAAGTCCGGACCCAGATCGCCGCGTTCACACGCGAGCACGATGTTGGCCTTGAGGTAGGACAGCTTGTCACCGGTGTCGAAGCGGCGTCCCTTGAACACCACTCCGTACATGCCGTGTGCCTGATCGCCCTTGTCGGCGATGGTCTGCATGGCGTCGGTCAGCTGAATTTCGTCACCGCGACCCGGAGGGGTGTTCTCGAGGATCTCGAAGATCTCGGGGTGCAGCACGTAACGACCGATGATGGCCAGGTTGGACGGTGCATCCTCCGGGGCGGGCTTCTCCACCAGGCCGTTGACCTGGACGTAGTCCTCACCGTCAACCACGGTGATGTCTGCGCAACCGTAGGCGCTGATCTGCTCCTGGGGAACCTCCATGAGGGCCACGACGGAACCGCCGGTGGCCTGCTGGACCTCGATCATGCGCTCGAGCAGATCTTCGCTCTCGTCGATGAGGTCATCACCGAGCAGCACGGCGAACGGGTCGTTGCCCACGTGGGTCTTGGCACGCAGCACTGCGTGGCCCAACCCCTTGGGGTCCTGCTGGCGCAGGTAGTGAATCTCGCCGAGGTCCGAGGCGTGCTCAACTTCCTTGAGCAGCTTGTCCTTACCGGATTCGTTGAGGGATGCCTCGAGTGCGGGCACGCGGTCGAAGTGATCTTCCAGGCGCGCTTGGAACGCCCCGTGATCATCAAGACGTCATCCAGGCCAGCGTCCACGGCTTCCTGAACGACATATTGAATGGCGGGCCGGTCAACAACCGGCAACATTTCCTTGGGCATGGCCTTGGTCGCGGGGAGGAAACGAGTTCCCAGACCTGCCGCGGGGATGACCGCCTTGTGCGCGCGCTTGGTTTGATTAGGGCTCATAAACTCAGGTTAATGGACGATCCTTCTGTGCGGCTGATTGAGGCGAAATATGCAGACTTTGTCATCGTCCCTTCATGAGGGGACACCCTCTGATCGCCCGATTGCCGACAATCACCAAGACCTGAAACGACACCGGATGGATTTCTTATGACGTCGGATTCGAATCTCCCGACCAAGAGCAAAGCCGACCTGCGGCGGCACATCCTGACCGAGCGGCGTCGGCGGTCGCCGGAGGTGCGGAAGGCCGCTTCGCACGCGCTGATCGGTCATCTGAGGCGCGAGATGGCGGCGATCTCATCCGGAGACATTGCCGCGTTCCTGCCACTCGATACCGAACCTCCGCTGCGGGCCGCCCTCGAAGCGGCGCATCGCGCGGGTCACCGCGTGTGGGTTCCCGTGGTCGAGGCCGACCGGGCGATGCGATGGTGCCAATGGCAGCCTGACGTCCAGCTCGTACCCGGCTCGCTACCGGGGTTGCTCGAGCCGGTGGGAGCACGGCACGACATCGAAATTTTCCGCACCGTGCGGCTTTTGGTAGTTCCGGCGGTTGCGGTAGGCGCCGACGGCGTTCGGCTGGGCTTCGGGGGCGGCTATTACGATCGCTTTCTGGAACGGCTCGCAGCCGTGCAGCTGCTGCCCGAGATGCTCGCGTGCGTGTTTCACGACGAGATTCTGGCTGCCGGAAGTATCCCGCGAGAACCCCACGATGCCGTCATGACCAAGGCGCTGACCGAACGCGGCGTGGTGGCTCTGGGGAGCAGCGAGGATCACACCCCGGCACCGCCACGAGCGGAGTAGGATTAGCACTCGGTCCACTTCAGTGCCAACTAATTGCGAGGAATCCCGTGCCCGTTTACGCCTACGGCTGCAAAGATTGCGGCCACGAATTCGATATCCGCCAGTCCTTCACGGACGATGCTCTGACTGAGTGCCCCGAGTGTGGGGGCCAGCTGCGCAAGAAGTTCAACACCGTGGGCGTGGTGTTCAAGGGATCCGGGTTCTACCGCAATGATTCGCGTTCGGATGCGAAGTCCTCCGGTTCGAACGGTTCGGATTCGTCGGCATCCAGCTCGTCTTCTTCGGATTCGTCATCATCTTCGTCGGGCTCATCTGAGAAGTCCTCTTCAAACACAGCCGCCTCGAGCGCCGGCACATCGGGAACCTCCTCGTCCTGAACGGCGGTTCTTTGCGGCGCGTCGTGAGCTGACCGCGGCAAGGGTACTCCACATGGCGTCCGCGGCCTGTGTTGTGGTGCGCGCATCCCCAACCGCGTTGGTGAGTCCGCCGCGGACCCGTGCGTGCTCATAACGTTCGGGCATGAGCCCACGAGCCCGCCCCAGATATCCGTTAAGTCTCCGCTTCCGAACGGCGGTGAACCGCCGCCACCGGTTGGTCGCCGCTGCCCTGTGCGCGGTGGCACTGACACTTCTGATCCTGCGCTTCGCTCCCCCGAGTGCGCAGTCCTCCCCCGTGCTCACCGTCGTGAACCCGATCCCAGCCGGGCAGGCACTGAGTGGCGCGGATGTGAACGTGCAAAACGTACCGGTCGATTGGGTTCCGGATGGCGCGCTCACGGATCCTTCTGTAGTCACGGGTCAACCGGCCACCGTGGCCCTCGTGCCGGGGCAATTCCTGACGGAATCCTCCGTGCTCGGCCCGGGACTTCTGGAAGGTCAGCCGGAAGGTACGACCGCCGCAAGCATCCGAGTCAGTGATCCCGCAGTACTGCGCCACATTCGTCCCGGAGACAGCGTGGACGTCATACATCAGCCGGACAGCGCCGGGCATGACAAACAGAAGACCGTGGCGGAATCGGTGACCGTACTGTGGAGCGCACCCGTGGATGCTGGTCAGGACTCGTCACTGTTGTCGGCCTCGGGTACCGATACCGACCTGGGTCTCGTAGTCCTGGCCGCGCCCCGCGACACAGCATCCGGCTTGGCCGCCTTGGACGGTTCCGGTCGGACATCGCTGGTCCTGGTGGCCGACTAGGTCAGCAAATTGGATCGGACGTGCGGAATCTACGTTGTTAGCCCCAGTGTGGTGGCCGCTGTTCTTTCAGCCACCGCTCGTGCTCGCGATCGGACATGGCATCCGAGGCCCCGGACACCGCGCGGTCCGGATCGCTCGGCCTCACCGAGAGAGCGGAATCATTCACCGCCAGATTCGGATCCGGCGCACGACCGCCACTGACCCGCCGGTGCCCCCGACGCCGCTTGCGCTGCTCGGGAGCCGCCCCGGCATCCGTATCCCCATCCGAGTCGGCCGCCTGACGTGACTCGGTGTTCTCGTCGGAGTCAGTGCCTTGAGCCGAGCCACCGGTTTCGTCGGCGTCAGTGTTGGGGGCAGAGTTTCTGTCGCTCATGAGAACGCTCAGCCGTTATTCGTGTCAGTCGACAAGTCCTCGGATCGCTCCGACTGCTGGGCGCTGCCCTGCTCTCGAAACACGGGCGCCGCGGGCTTCGTCTTGGCGTTGAGTCCCAAGTAACGCTGCACCAACGAGGCCACGGTCTGCGGATCCGTGAACACCTCAACGGACCACAGGCTCACGTAGTTCCAGCCCGCACGTTCGAGCTGCTGCGGGATCAGCCGGGACCGCTCTCGCACGCTCAGCGCACGGCTGCGATCCGACCCATCGGACTCCATGGCCACCGGAATCCGAGGGGCTTCGCCGTTCTCGGTCGGCTGCATCACAGCTCCGGCGGACAGGGACTCGGTGTCCGCGAACGCGACCACGTCGATGATGTCCGCGTAGTCCGTGTGCACGGTGGCACCCGCGCGACCCAGGCGGTCGGCGAGGTCCGCGACCAGGCGTCTGCGGCGTCGTCGGTGACGGAGGCCGGAGCCTGTGCCTTCTCGGACGTGGTCGACTCGCCAAAGAGCAGCTCAAGCATGCGGTACATGTCCCGCGCGCCGTACTGCAGGCGCCGCTCCTCGGTGTCCTTGGGGTGGATGGACGTGACGATGTGCGTGTGGCGCCGCGCGCGAGTCATGCCGCGCACGAAGGCCTGCCGCCCGTCCTTCTCGGACAGCGCGCCCAGGTTGGGTGTGGACCGGCCGGAGGTGGTGCGTCCGAAGCCCAGCGAGAAGATCACGGTGTCGCGTTCGATTCCGGCGGCACGGTGGAGTTCGACCACGCGGAAGGATTCGCGGCCCGGCGCGAAGAAGTCCGCGGCCTCGCCGTTCTCGCGCAACCTGCGCTGCACGGCCTGCGCCACGCGGGTCGCGTGCATCGCGGACGCCGTTACTACGGCGAGCGAGCGCTCGGGGTGGCGGGTGGCGTGCGCAAACACGAGATCTACCGTGCGCTGGACCTCCGCCGACGGCGCCTGCACACCTTCCGTACCTGCGGTCAGCACACCCACGCCGTCCTCGACGTATTCGGCCGACATCCCCGAGGTGGGGCTGACCAGCTCGGACGCGTGCGGGAGGCGAGACAGGACGCCGTCGTAGAACGCGGAGTTGAGGTAGTTGAACAGGCGCGGGTCCATGGCGCGGCGCACCGAGGTGAGCCCGCGCTGGTCGACCACGCGGCTGAGCGCGTCGAAGGCCGATTCGAGCTCGGCCACCGGCTGCGGGACGTCCCGGAGTTCTGTTGCGGTGCCACCGTGAAGGGGTGGGGATTACCTGCGTGGGCATCGCCGAAGGCAATGACCTGGTCCGCACGAACCAGGGCCGGCAGGGTGGCCGCGAGAGGCGTGGACTCCGCGTCCAGGATGACCACGGTGTCGATGTGCTGATCCTCGGCCAGGGTTGCCGAAAGAACCAAGGGGCTGGCGGTCCACACCGGGACCAGCTGTTTGATCAGATCCTCTTCCGCACTCAACTGATCCGGACGCACCCGCCCCGAACGCAGCATGTCCCGCAGATTGCGGGCAGCCACGGGGCTGCGCCGGATGCTGTGCCTCCAGCGCGTGGAGAGCTCGTGCATCAACCGGTTCGGGGCAGAGGCCACGTGCGCGGAATCCGCGCGACGGAACGTGGACTCGGTGCGACGCAGCTCGTTGCCGTGGGGCATGGCCACGAAGTCGTCGCCGCTGATCATGGCTTCGAGCACGGATTGCCACCAGGCCAGTTCCAACTCACCGCGCACCTCGTGGGCGGGCACGCGGCGGTCCTGCATGTCCTGCAGGAACTCCCCCAGCCCTCGCGAGCGCAGGTCGTCCAGGAGCATGGTCCGCTCGGGCAACGTGGCCAGGTGGGCCTCGTCGTTGATGAGCTCGTCGAGGGTGGTTTCCAGCTGCTCGACGTCTGCAGACTCCAGCGTGGCTGCGGTGGGCGAACCCTCCAGCGCAATCGCAAGCCCCTCGAGGTCCTCACTGAAGCGGCGCTGGATGTCCCGGACCTCGTGCGCGCGATCGGACACAGCCGGCTGTTCCAGGGACGTGGCCCACGTGCGCCAGCGATCCCGCTCGGACTGCACCTTGACCAGCGCGGCATGCAGGTCCGAGATGTGAACGCCGGGGCGCATGTATTCCTTGGCCGCCTTGCGCAGCCGCGAACGCTGCAGCCCGGTCATCTCGATCCCGTGGTCCCGGCGCCACCCCGAGGACGCCGTGGCGGCGATCAAGTCGGTGACCGGGCGGTCGTAGATGTCCGGGGTGAAGTGCTTGAGGGAATCACCGACCTCAATGACCAGGGACAGTTGCTGCGCCCATTCCTGGATAGTGCTTCCCGGGCGCAGCCCGGATACCGCCAGGACGCTACGGATCCCGGTCTTGAGGGTGGTCAGTTCGAGCAGCAGCGACTTGGCGAGCTGGTGAGCTTCGCGTGCCTCGTCGTCGTTGACCAAGCGAGCGCCATTCCAGGGCCCGGCCAGGGTCTCGGCGTCGAAGGCGCCCAAACGTGCGGCACGTTCCAACTGCTTCTCGACCTCGGAGCGGTGGGACACGGCGTCGAGCACGGACCGCCGGAACCGAACCGCCGTCTGCGGTCCGGGTTCGCGAGCGGTCAGTTCGGCCAGGGCCTGCATCGCTTGATAGGGCGAGGCCTGCCAGCGCGGGCGCACGGCGTGCAGCGATTCCTCGTGGACGCGCAGTTGCCCGCGCGAGACCCTCAGGCGTCCTGAAGCTGTTCGAGATCCGGTTCCTCGGCCCGTTCGTTGCGGGCGATGCACGCACGAGGCGCTCGGCGATGTCGTCATCGTTGAGATGCGAGCCCAGCGGCAATACCAGCGAATCCAGACCCAGGCGGTTCCACGCGCGGGTGAACGCGGAGAGCGTGGTGCGGGATTCACCCAGCACCAGGACACTCTTGTTGTTGTAGACCAGCGAGCCCACGGTGGCCACCACGGTGTCGATCGCGGGAGTGCCCACCGGGGTGCTGACCACGAAACTTTCGCCCTGTTCGGCGAGATCCACGACCTCCTGTTGGCTCCGGTCCAAATCGGTCAGCGCCAGTTCGTGAGCGGGGTCGCGGAGATCGAGGGGTTCAGCACGATTCTCAAGCGGCGTCACGGTCGGGAGCTTGCCCACCTCGTGGTTCTTCAACCGCGCCAAACCGCGTACGAACTGCGTGCGCGCCTCGACGTTCTCATCCGCAGGACGTTCGTGCAGGTCCGCGAAGGTGGAGACGAGCAGTTGGTGATCCACGTGCATGCCGGGGACATCCACGGCCAGTTGGCGCAGGGTCTCCAGAACGGGGGCAGGATCCAGCCGGCGCGTGCCGTAGGCCAAACGGGACATCTCCCCCGTGGCCAGTTCCACGTCGTAATCCTCGCGCAACCGGCGCACCAGGGCCGGGTTCAGGCGCGCGGGAGCCACGATCTGCAGCTCGAAATCCTTGCCGTCCGGTCGCAGCTTCACGGTCACCGGAGCGAGCAGCACCGGAGCGATGAAACGCCGCTGTCCGTCCACAGCAGGGTTGGTCAACCACGACGCCGTTCCGGCCGCCAAATACGCGGCGTCCAGTCCGTGCATGACCGAGAGTTCATGGATCTTGGTGCGCAGTGCGCGCGCCGAACGTGCCGCTCGTTCGTAGGCCGGGTCCTGATGATGAATCATCGTGGACAGCCTGGTGGGACGGCCCATCAACAACTGTGCCTGACCCGAGGAATTGGCTTCCGCCAGGTCGATGCACACGTTGTCCACGCGGTTGAACTCCAGCAGCGTATCCGGACCGGTATAGGCGTCCATTTGCTGGGTCCAGGCACGCAAGGACACCCTGGAATCGGTCCCGGTCTCGGTGGTGTTCTCGGGGCGTTCTTGGGGCGCGTCTGCAGACATGAGTCTCCTACTCACGAGTGCGCCGACCGCTCCACCCGCTCCTGGGTGCGCGGCCGACGCACCGGCACTGATGTTCGTTCACAACGAGTGTGGGATTACTCCCACTCGATGGTTCCGGGCGGCTTGGACGTGACGTCCAGGACCACGCGGTTGATCTCTTCAACCTCATTGGTGATGCGGTTGGAAATCTTGGCCAGCAATTCCGAGGGCAACCGTGACCAGTCTGCGGTCATCGCGTCCTCGCTGCTGACGGGGCGCAGCACAATGGGGTGGCCGTAGGTTCGGCCGTCACCCTGCACGCCCACCGAGCGGACGTCAGCGAGCAGCACCACGGGCATCTGCCACACGTCGTCGTCCAGGCCCGCGCGGGTCAGTTCTTCGCGGGCGATGGCGTCAGCGCGGCGCAGGATGTCCAAGCGCTCCTCGGTGACTTCACCGATGATGCGGATTCCCAGACCGGGGCCGGGGAAGGGCTGGCGGCCCACGATGTTCTCGGGCAGGCCCAATTCGCGACCCACCGCGCGGACCTCGTCCTTGAACAGCTGGCGCAACGGCTCGACCAGCTCGAACTGCAAGTCTTCCGGCAGGCCGCCCACGTTGTGGTGGCTCTTAATGTTGGCAGCACCCTCGCCACCGCCGGATTCCACGACGTCCGGGTACAGGGTGCCCTGGACCAGGAACTGAACGGGCTTGCCGTCAGCGGCCTCGGCACGCAGCACCTGTTCCTCGGCGGCCTCGAACGCGCGAATGAACTCGCGACCGATGGTCTTGCGCTTGGTCTCCGGATCGCTCACGCCGGCCAACGCGGACAGGAAGCGATCCGATTCGCGGGCCACGTGGAGCTTCACACCGGTGGCGGCCACGTAATCCTTCTCGACCTGCTCCACCTCGTCCTGGCGCATCAGGCCGTGATCGACCAGCACACAGGTCAACCGGTCGCCGATGGCGCGCTGCACCAGAGCCGCTGCCACGGCAGAATCCACGCCGCCGGACAGTCCGCACAGGGCCTTACCGTCGCCCACCTGGGCGCGGATCAGGGCGACCTGCTCGTCAATGATGTTGCCGGTGGACCACGAGGGAGTGATCTGGGCACCGTTGAACAAGAAGTTCTCGAGCACCTGCTGGCCGTACGCGGAGTGCTTGACCTCCGGGTGCCACTGCACGCCGTAGAGCTTGCGCTCGGCGTTCTCGAAGGCCGCCACGGGGGCGCCGTCGCTCGAAGCCAGGGTGGTGAAACCTTCGGGAGCAGCGGTGACGGAGTCGCCGTGACTCATCCACACGGTCTGGACCTCCGGGGCCCCCTCCAACAGGGTGCCGGTCAGGTCCTGGGACGCGGTGGCCATGGTGGCGCCGTATTCGCGAGCTCCGGTGCGTTCCACCGAGCCACCCATGGCGCTGGCCATGACCTGGAAGCCGTAGCAAATGCCCAGTACGGGCACGCCGGCTTCGAACAGCTCGGCATCACGCTGCGGTGCGCCGGGGGCGTACACGGAGGACGGGCCACCCGACAGAATGATGGCCGCCGGGTTGCGCTGCAGAATTTTTTCGGTGGACCAGGTGTGCGGAACGATTTCCGAGTAGACGTTCGCTTCGCGGACCCTGCGGGCGATCAGCTGCGCGTACTGCGCACCGTAATCGACCACAAGAACCGGGCGGTCCTCGAGTTCGGTGAGGTTGTCAGGGGTTTCAGTCACGGGCTCAAGTCTAGAACACCCGCGAGGCTTTATCCCCCGCTCAGTATCGCTTGGCGGCCTTGGGGTTCGATGCCAGCTCCACCTCGGTGGAACGGTGGATCTTGCGTTCCACGATGAAGGACAGGAACGGCACCACGCCGCCCAGTGCCATGACGATCAGCTGCGGGAACGGCCAGCGCATCAGGGACCAGATGCGGAAGCACGCGGCCAGATACACCACGTAGAACCAGCCGTGGATGATCAGGATCCAGGTGGAGATGTTCACTCCCCCGGCCAGGTTCTCCAGTTCCAGGTTCTGCCAGCCCAACGCCACGGTCTCACCGGTGATCTTGTCGGTGCCGCCGGCGATCAGGTCGTAGCCCAAGCCGTAACGGGTGATCATCTCGGCCACGAGCAACAGCAGGAACGTACCGGAGACCCACGCGCAGATCTTGTAGAAGGTCAGGGCGCCCCGGATCTGCGCTTCGGTGCCGCCGAAACGACGGCGCGGCTGCAGCGCCGCAGCACGGGCCTTGACGTTCTCCGGAACCGTCGCGCGCTCCGGGGTGGCGTCCGCGGGAGTGTTCACGCGCATGCCGTCCGTGCGACGAACCGGCTTGGGGTTGTGCTGGGGATCAGGGGTGGGTTCACTCATGCGTGGCTCCGTGCTCGGGGTGGGTGCGGTTCTCGCGCGTCGAGGCTCCGTTGGATGAGGAGTTCGCCGCCGGTTGGTCGTCAAAGTAGTAGTAGCACTGATCGTGCTCGTCCCAGTAATAGAAGGACTGTGCGTCCTCGTCCCAGAAGTAGTCACCCTCCAGGTAGAAGTACTTCTGGGGGTCCTGTTGGCGCAGGTACTCGTCACGGACGAAACGCCACCACAGGAACACGGCGAAGCCCGCGAACACGATCCATTCCAGCGCGTAGAACAAGTTCAGCATGTTCAGCGAGGTGTCCGTGGGCTGCTGATCGATGTCCAGGTCGCGCAGTTCCCCGCTCATCACGCTGGCATCCGCAGTCAGGAGCCCTGCTCGGTCACCGGCAGCTCATCCGCCGCGGGGACCTCTGCGGCGGCCGCAATGTAGCCGGAGTACAGGGGTGCGGCCCACACGTTGGTCAGCTGCGCGGGAGACAGCGAGGGCAGTTGCCCCTCCGGCAGTTCGGCATCCCCCAGGGGCGCCTCGGGCGGCAAGAAACGACCCGCAACGGTCACGGGTTCCGACGGCGCCGCGGGCACCTGATCGGCGGATTCCACCCAGCCGCGCGCCACGGCCATGGACATGGGACCGTTGGCGGCATCCCAGAGTTCTTCGGAGTCTTGGATCACGAGTTCCGTGACCACCCAGTACCCTTCCGCGCCGTCGTACAGACGGCCGGGGATGACCACGGTGGAGTCGGGAACGTAGCTGCCGGTGATCTCCACGGTGTGATCCGCGGTGGTTGCGGTGGCCACCTCTCCGGGTTTGATCACCTCGGTCAAGGGCTTCACACGGTCCTTGTCAGGATCGGCCACGGTGGAGGCCTGATCGGAGCTGCTCAGCTGCCACATGCTCAAGATCACGAAGAGCGCCGCGATGATCAAGCTCACCGTCAGAAAGGCGAGCGACCGGGGGCTGAGAGCGATCTTGAGCACCACACAAGAGTAGTGGGCCGCCCTGTGCGTTTCCCAAATCCCCGCGGGGATCAGACAACGCTCAGGACGGCCCACTCAGACTCAGCCATGCGGTGATTAGCCGCGGATCACGACCTCAGCACGCTGGAACTCCTTGAGGTCCGAGTAACCGGTCGTGGCCATGGCTCGTCGCAGCGCACCGATGATGTTCGAGGAACCGTCCACGTGGCGCGCCGGACCGTTCAACACCTCTTCCAGGGAGCCCACGGTGCCCACGCTGGTGCGCTCCCCGCGCGGTGAGTGCTGGTGGTGGGACTCCGCGCCCCACAGCCAGCCCTGCCCGGGGGCTTCCTCGGCGCGCGCGAGCACGGTACCGAGCATGACGGCGTCGGCGCCCATCGCGATGGCCTTGACGATGTCCCCCGAGGTGCCCAAACCGCCGTCGGCGATCACGTGCACGTACCGACCACCGGACTCGTCCAGGTAATCGCGACGGGCCGCGGCGACGTCGGAAATGGCCGTGGCCATGGCCGCGTGGATGCCCAGGATGGACTCGGTGCGCAGCGAGGCGCCGCCGCCGAAGCCCACGAGCACGCCGGCGGCACCGGTGCGCATGAGGTGTAGCGCCGGGGTGTAACCGGCCGCGCCACCCACTATGACCGGGACGTCCAGGTCGTAGATGAACTTCTTGAGGTCCAGCGGTTCCTGTTCCGTGACACGTGCTCGGCGGAGACCGTGGTGCCGCGGATGACGAACAGGTCCACGCCGGCCTCGAGCACGGTCTTGTAGTGCTCGACCACGCGCTGCGGCGACAACGAACCGGACACGATCACGCCGGCCTCACGGATTTCGGCCAAGCGGGCCTTGATCAGCTCGGGCTGGATGGGGGCGCTGTAGAGCTCCTGCATCCGACGCGTGGCCTCGGGGACGTTGTCCGAGGACAGATCGGCGATCTCGTCCAGAACCGGCTGCGGGTCCTCATAGCGAGTCCACAGCCCCTCGAGGTCCAGCACACCCAGGCCGCCGGCCTGACCCAGTGCAATGGCCGTTTCCGGCGACATGACCGAGTCCATGGGCGCACCCACCACGGGAATGTCGAACTTGTACGCGTCGATCTGCCAGTGCGTGCTCACGTCCTGCGGATCGCGGGTACGCCGCGACGGGACCAGGGCGATCTCATCCAGGTTGAACGTGCGGCGGGCCCGCTTGGAACGGCCCAGCTCAATGTCGTAGCTCACGGTTAGTCCTTTCCCCGCGCGTCCGTGCGCGAGTAGCGGGAGGGGTGAATCAGCGCTTGTAGTTGGGCGATTCCACGGTCATGGTGATGTCGTGCGGGTGAGATTCCTTGAGCCCGGCCGGAGTGATGCGCACGAACCGGCCCTTCATCTTGAGCTCCTCCACGTTGTGAGCGCCCACGTAGAACATGGTCTGGCGCAGGCCACCGTCCAACTGGTGCAGCACGGAGGCCAAGGGACCGCGGTAGGGCACCTGGCCCTCGATACCCTCGGGGATCAGCTTCTCGTCGTCGGAGACGTCCGCCTGGAAGTAACGGTCCTTGGAGTAGGAGGTGTTCTTGCCGCGGGACTGCATGGCGCCCAACGAACCCATGCCGCGGTAGGCCTTGTACTGCTTGCCCGCCACGAACACCAGCTCTCCCGGAGACTCGTCACAGCCGGCCAGCAAAGAGCCGAGCATCACGGAATCGGCACCGGCCACCAGGGCCTTGCCGATGTCACCGGAGAACTGCAGACCGCCGTCAGCGATCATCGGGACCCCCGCCGGATGGTGGCCTTGGCGGCCTCGTTGATCGCGGTGATCTGGGGAACGCCCACACCGGCAATGACGCGGGTGGTACAGATGGAGCCGGGCCCCACGCCCACCTTGACGGCGTCCGCTCCGGCGTCCACGATGGCCTGTGCACCGGCACGGGTTGCTGCCTGGCCGCCGATGATGTCCACGTGGGCGGCTGCGGACTCGTTCTTGAGGCGCGAGATCATGTCCAGCACACCCTGTGAGTGGCCGTTGGCCGTGTCGATGAACAGCGCGTCCACGCCGGCATCGATCAGGGTCATGGCACGTTCGAAACCGTCACCGAAGAAACCGACCGCCGCGCCTACGCGCAGACGACCCTCGTCGTCCTTGGTGGCCAGCGGGTACTGCTCGGCCTTGGTGAAGTCCTTGACGGTGATCAGGCCGGTGAGCCGGTCCTGCTCGTCTACCAGGGGCAGCTTCTCGATCTTGTGCGTGGCCAACAGCTTGTGGGCCTCGTCCTTGCTCATCCCCACATTGCCCGTCACCAGCGGCATGGGGGTCATGACCTCGCGCACTGTGCGGGTCGCGAAGTCTGACTCCGGAAGGTAGCGGGTG
This sequence comes from Kocuria atrinae C3-8, assembly GCF_000286355.1. Lineage (GTDB taxonomy): Bacteria > Actinomycetota > Actinomycetes > Actinomycetales > Micrococcaceae > Kocuria > Kocuria atrinae_A. The sequence goes on from NZ_AJXN01000119.1 coordinate 26,485, forward strand.
TCGCGGTTGGTGATGATGCCCAGCAGCTTCTGGTTCTCGTCCACCACGGGCAGACCAGAGACCTTGTAGTAGCCGCACAGGTGATCCAGCTCCGCCAGTGTGGCATCCGGACCCACGGTCACCGGGTTGGTGATCATGCCGGACTCGCTGCGCTTGACGCGGTCCACGTGGTCAGCCTGGTCCTGGATGGACAGGTTCCGGTGGATCACGCCCAGGCCGCCAGGCGTGCCATGGAGATGGCCATGGCAGATTCGGTCACGGTGTCCATGGCCGCGGAGAGAACAGGCGCCTCAACTTCGATCCGGCGTGAGAGCCGGGTCTTGGTCGACGCTTCGGAAGGAATCACGTCCGTGTTGCCGGGAAGCAACAGAACGTCATCGTAGGTCAGTCCGGTCAAGCCGAACGGGTCGTCCATGAGTGCGGTGGGCACGGCATCGGTCACGAAAGCTCCCTTTCACCAAGTAGTTTCCGTTTCATTCTACGGTCATGCGTCTACCACTCGGCGGCCAAGGTGACCTCCGCCTCGTTTAACCAGCGATCGCGTTGTAGAGCCGGTCGTTGGCCGGAACGGTCATGGTTTCCGCATAGTCCCACGTGAGGTGGTGGGCATCCAACCAGACGTGCACGTTGCCGATGACCGGTCGGCACTGGCCGTCCGGGCAGATCAGATCGTTGAGATCCACGTTGCGGTAGTTCTCGATCGAATCCAGTTCCTGGGCGGGGTTACTGGGCGCGAGAACCTGCGACGCAGGCGCGGTGCACGAGGGGTCATCCGGGCCCTTGGACTCAACGCACGTGTACGGGTTGAAGTCCAGACGGGCGTGGTCACGGAAGCCGACCACGCGGATGCCCTCGTCGGTGAGGTCCTCGATGACCGCGGGCAGGCCCGCAATGACCTTCTCCTGGCTGCCGTCCATGAGCTCACCGCGCGTGGACGTGGTCAGGACGACGTCCGGCTTGAGCTTCTCCACGTAGTCCAGAGCCGCCTGGTTACCTTCGCGGCACACCTCGGACTGACCTTCCAGGCCCAGCCCACAACCGGGCTGAAGGAGGGACACCATTTGCCAGTTCTCTTCCTTCGCCATGGGGATCACGGCACCCATGTACTGCTCCATGTGGGAGTTGCCGACCACCACCACGGTCTTGGTGGGGTTCTCGACCTTCTCGGTCTGGCGGCAGAAGTCCTGCACCGTGGCGTTGTCGGCCGCGAATTCATCCGTACATTCTTCGGGAAGGCCCACCCACTGATTGCCCAGGTCCGCTGCCAACGGCAAGGTGGGCGCTTCCGGATCCGCGTCCGGCTGGTAATCACTCATCAGCGACATAGCACCGGGGTTGTTTCGTTCCGCGTCCGCTTCCAACTGAGCGGTGCGGTAGGAGTCCACGCCGGTCCAGGTGAGGACAGCGGTGGACACGAGAGCCAGGCATGTGACGATGACGATGGCCAGACGACGCTTGGTCCTCTCCGGCCATTTCCAGGCCTTGATCGGATCCTCGATGAACGCGGTGAGCACCAGCGCCAGGATGATGGAGACAATCACGATGGCCACGCCGGAACGCGGTCCCGCCCACGGGCGGTCGGTCATGACCAGGTACGTGATCAGCAGTGGCCAGTGCACCAGGTACAGGGCGTAGGCTGCGTCGCCCAGCTTGACCACGGGCCACCAGGACAGGAACCGGTCGAACCCGAGCGGGGATTCGGTATTACCCGCCACGATGATCGCGGCTGCGGACAGCAACGGCCACAGGGCGATCCAGCCGGGGAAGGCCCCCTGGACATCCACCAGGACACCCACGGACACCATGCTCACGATGCCCACCCAGCCGAGGACGATGCGCACCACGCGTGGCGGGTTGAGGTAGGGAATCGCCAGGGCGATCAGGGAGCCCAGCGCGAATTCCCACAGTCGGGCGCGGGTATCGAAGTACGCGAAGGCCTGCTGGGTCTCGGTGGTGATCACCGAGTACACCATGGAGGCCGCAAAAATCAGGCCGAAGCACACCGCCAGGATCGGCACCGAACTGATGCGAGTGCGGCGTCGTACCAACCATGCGAAACCGAAGATCAACGGCCACAGCAAGAAAACCTGGCCCTGGACCGACAGTGACCAGAAGTGCTGGAACGGCGAAGCCGTGGAATGGTCGGCCGCGTAATAATCCACCGACGCCGCCGCGAGCGCCCAGTTCTCCACGTAGAACACGGAGGCCAGCGCTTCCCAGCGGAACTGAGCGACCGAGGACTCCGGGAACTCGGTGAGAAGCCCGATGGTCACCAGGATCACCACGGTGGCCAGCGGGAGCAACCGCTTGAACGTGTGCAGCCAGTACCGGCCGATGGCCAGGGGGCGGCCGCTCTCGATCTTGCGGACGAATGAAAGCGTCATGAAGAACGCGGAGATCAGCAAGAAGATGTCCACGCCGCCCGAAACCCGGCCCAGGAACACGTGGTAGACCACCACGAGCAACACCGCTACGGCGCGCAGACCCTGGACTTCTTTTCGGAAACCGGAGTAGCGCGAGACGACGTCCGGGCGGACGTCGGTCGCGTTCGGTCGAGGGGCAATGGTTTCGGGCATGGTTGTCACCTTAACCCCAGCGAGTGGCCATACAGAATCGGTGTCACAGCAGTCGTCATCGCTTGTGGCGACAGGTATCGGATGGACGCACAGAAAAACCGGCGGCCCGCCCCGTGATGTGGGCAAAGCCGCCGGTCAGCGTGGATTTCATCACAGCAGATCAGTGCTGGTGATGGTGATCCTCATCGTCGTTCTTCTTCTCGGCCACCAGAGTTTCGGTGGTGAGCACCAGGGCGGCAATGGATGCTGCGTTCTGCAGAGCGGAACGCGTGACCTTGACCGGATCGATGATGCCGGCCTTGACCAGGTTCTCGTACTCGCCGGTCACGGCGTTGTAGCCGTGGCCCGGTTCCATTTCGGCCACGCGGGCGGCCACAACGTAACCGTCGGCGCCGGCGTTCTCGGCGATCCAGCGCAGCGGCTGGACCAGCGCGACGCACGATGCCCACGGCCGTGGCGGCGTCGCCGTCGAGACCGAGTTCACGCCGTCGAGCGCCTTGGAGGCGTG
>NZ_AJXN01000120.1 GCF_000286355.1 Kocuria atrinae C3-8
GGACTGCGGAGCCACGGTAGCGGGCTTCTCAGCCGGAGCGGCCGGAGCAGCAGCGGCTTGGGAGCCTCAGCGGCCGGAGCCGGAGCGGCGGGAGCCTCAGCAGCCGGGGCCGGAGCAGCGTTGTTGTTGGACGCGGGGTCAAGCCGGAGCGGCGGGAGCCTGGTAGGCAACGCCGGCTTCCTGAGCCGCAGCAGCCTCGCGGGCCTGGGTCTCAGCGTTGGCCGGAGCAACGTGGCGGCCCTGAGCAGCGGGAGCCTCGGCAGCCGGAGCGATCGGGGTCACGTTCTCGGAAGCGGGAGCAACGTTGATGGAAGCAGCTTCAGCGGCGGGAGCCTGAGCAGCCGGAGCAACCTCAGCCTTGGGGGCCTCGGCGGCGGGAGCGACCTCAGAAGCGGGCACTGCCTCGACAACTGCGGGGGCTGCCTCAGCCTTGGGAGCAGCCTCAGCCTTCGGGGCTGCCTTCTCTTCCTTCTTCTCAGCCTTCTCAGCCTTGGAGGAATCGGACTTGGCGGCCGGCTCAGCGGTCACGGTCTGCTCGGCGGCGGGAGCCTCGGCCACAACGGCTGCGGGGGCCTCGTCGGAAGCGTTCTGGGTTGCCTGCACGGAGACGGTGGTGGCGAGAGCCAAACCGGAGAAAGCGGCAACGGCGGCCACGGTGCGGGCCTTACCGGCGAAGAGGCCGGCGCGAGTCTGGGTGTTCGTTTCGGGCGACATACGTCAGAGTTCCTTACGCGTTCGGGGACCGCTCACAGGCACGGGAGTGTGCTGAGGAATGGGCGCATGGAGACATACGCCGATCATTCAAGAGTGTGAGCGGAGGGGCACGGTCGTGCCGGGATCAGAAAATAAGTGGGGTCATATGGGGGGACCCGACTGACGGTGCTGTGGCAGAGCACGTGCCCGTCAAGACGCGCAGATGCTGGGCGGCGCTTGGATCGCCGCCCAGCTCATGCGGATCAGCGGAAGGTGTAGTAGCCGTCCAGCTGCATAGCGTTCACGGAGTGCACTGCGGTGCCCTGCGAGGGGTTCAGTGCGGAGATCATCTGGCCGTTGCCGATGTAGATACCAACGTGGTTGCCACCGTTCTGGGAAACCAGGTCACCCGGCTGCGGGTTTGAGGTGGGGGTGCCAGCGGCGAACTGGTCCCAGGTCACGCGGGGCAGGTCGATGCCGTGCTGTGCGTAAACCCACTGGGTGAAGCCGGAGCAGTCCCAAGCCTTGAAGCCGGTGCCGCCCCAAACGTAAGCGCCGCCCAGGCCCTGGTAGGCAGTGCCCACCATGCCGCTTGCGGAAGAGTTGGACTGGGTGGAAACGCCCGAGTCCTGCTGGGTGTGGCTGGAAGCCTGTGCCACGCCGCCTGCAGCGGGAGTGGCCGGTGCCTGTGCAGCAGCCGGGGCCTCGGAAGTCCAGGAGTAGCTGGTGCCACCCAAGGAATCGAGCGAGGACACGGACTGGTAGCCGTAAGAGGTGTTGCTGCCCAGATCGATGATGCCGCTGTTGGCCTGAGCCGGGGCAACGATGCCGGCCACTGCAACGCCTGCAGCAGCTGCTGCGATGGAGGTGTTGCGGACTGCGTGCGAGTTGGTCTCGACGCGGTGGCGGGCAGAGCTCTTCTTAACAAAAGTCATTTTAGTTTTCCTCCCTGCGCCTACGAGGTGAGCTGTCGGGTTCGGATGGGAGACATCCGGCCGCACTCCAGCCAGTGGCTTCGGTGTGACTTAACCCCAAGGACCCAAGAATCTTGACGGGCCCGAAGTTGGTTCCCCCGCTTCTGCCTTGCGGATTGTGTGTACGGATCACACGCGATGGCAGAACTAGGCGGTACGCATGTGAGCGCCGATCCGACCAGCGATCGGCACGAGAAGAACAGTACATGACAGATAACGAAATTGTCACGTTTTGGTTACGACAGGTCACGAAACGAGTGCAGGCATAGATCAATCAGGGGTGATTTAGTAGCAATTTATACATTGTCAGCCCCCCGTTGTGCCGTGGAGTGCGAGTGATTTCACCCCAATAAACCCGTTCCGACCTGGGTAGATATTACCTACTAGGGGGTATGTGACACGGCTCACACATAGTACATGTCGTGATGATCCACACATCCGGGGACAAGCCCGAAATTGTTATCAAACACGGTCCTGGTTGAGGTCTACGCGGATCGCCTTGGCGCTCACGCGGTCAAGGTCAACCCCGTGTCCGGTGTCCGTGACGGTCACCAGCACCCGCTGCTCGTCCGTCTCGGACGGCGCTACCTTGACGCGGGCGCCATTGAGTACGCCGGCGGAGCTGAGGGTTTCGATCAGTTCCTGATCTGCCTGAATGACCTCAGGGAGCAGCCTCACCGTGAACGTGGCCTCCCGGTCCTGTGTCGCCGCATCCAGCAGATTCATACCCTTGAACCGCTCGTCGCCCACCTGCGGGCCACCGATGGCATCCATGCCGGGGATGGGCGTTCCGTACGGCGAGTAGCGGGGTTCGTCAAGCAGCGCCATGAGGCGCCGTTCGACCCGCTCACTCATGACGTGCTCCCAGCGGCAGGCTTCCTCGTGGACATAAGCCATGTCCAGTCCCACCACATCTGCCAACAGTCGTTCGGCCAAGCGGTGCTTGCGCATGACCTCGATAGCTTTGGCGCGCCCGCTCTCTGTCAACGACAGGGAGCGGTCCTTGAGCACTACTAATAGGCCGTCCCGTTCCATCCGCGAAACGGTCTGAGAAACCGTGGGCCCGGAGTGCTGAAGGCGCTCCACGATGCGGGCCCGCATGGGCACGATGCCCTCTTCCTCGAGCTCGAGCACAGTGCGCAAATACATCTCGGTGGTATCGATCAAATCGCCGCTCATAATCCATCCTTCGAGAAAACTGGGGTGCGCGTTGAGTGGGAGCGCTCTCATGCTGGGTTTCGTGAATGATTCACGATAAGCATATCCGCCCACTCCGACAGGTATACCCGCTCCATCACACTGCGTCTTCCCCAACCCGGAGGGGGCAGAATGGGAACTGCCTCAATGATCCACCACGCTAGGAGCATCCGTGTCCGAGTTGCCTGTCATTCCCGCTTCCCTCTTGCCCGTGGACGGGCGCTTTGGCGCGGGTCCGTCCCGTGTTCGACCCGAGCAAGTCAGCGCGCTGGTCGATGCGGGAGCCAATCTCCTGGGCACCTCACACCGACAGGCCCCCGTGCGCAATCTCGTGGGAGACATCCGCGAAGGGCTCTCCGAATTCTTTGGACTCCCCGATGGCTACGAGATCATCCTGGGTTTGGGTGGCGCGAGCACCTTCTGGGACAGCGCCGCGTTCAGCTTGGTACGACGCCACGCTCAGCACCTTTCGTTCGGGGAGTTCGGTTCCAAGTTCGCGCAGGTGACTGACAAGCACCGCATCTGGACCCTTCCGACATCCTGAGGGCAGAACCGGGTTCGCGCCCGGCAGGTCCCGAACCGCGCGAGGGCGTGGACGTCTACGCGTGGCCCCAGAACGAGACGTCGACCGGTGTGATCATGGATGTCACCCGCCCGGCAGGAACGGACCCTGACGCGCTCACCGTGATCGACGCGACGTCGGCGGCGGGCGGAATGCACGTGGACATCAGCCAGACCGATGTCTACTACTTCTCCCCGCAGAAGAACTTCGGCTCCGACGGCGGCGTGTGGTTCGCTGCCGTCTCCCCCGCCGCGCTGGAACGCATTGCCGAGATCTCGACAATGGACCGCTGGATCCCCGATGTGCTGTCGCTGTCCACCGCGGTGGAGAACTCCCGCAAGAACCAGACGTACAACACCCCTGCCCTCGCCGGTCTGGTCATGCTCGACGAGCAGGTGCGCTGGCTCAACGACAACGGTGGTATGGCGTGGGCCTCCGCGCACACGGCCACCACGTCCTCTCTCGTGTACGACTGGGCCGAGCGCACCGCCGTGGCCACCCCGTTCGTGGCCGACCCCGAGCACCGCTCCCCCGTGGTCTGCACCGTTGATTTCGACGACAGCGTGGACACCGCTCACGTGCTGTCCGTTCTGCGGGCCAACGGTGTGGTGGACGTGGATCCCTATCGCAAGCTCGGCCGGAATCAACTGCGGATTGCCACGTTTGCGTCGGTGCCCGAGGCAGACGTTGAGTCGCTGCTGGCGTGCATCGACTGGACCCTGGAGAACGCACTGTCCTGACCCTGCAGCCTGTGAAGGTGCACGGGATTCGAAAAGTGAGCGGGCGGCGTCGTAATTCACGACGCCACCCGCTCACCTTCTTAATACGGCTCGCCTACTTGACCGTTGGCTCTTCTCGAACCCGGCCTTGTTCTTTGCGCAGCCGCCAGAAGAACCATGCGCCAATAGCCGCACCGATCAGTCCCGCGGCTACTGCCGACCCCATGCCCCAGCGGGCGCCCAGGGTGTCGGTGAGCCAACCGACCGCGGGCGCACCGATGGGCGTACCTCCCATGAAGATGGCCATGTAGAGACTCATGACTCGACCACGCATCACCGGCGACGTAGTGGACTGAACGTACGCGTTGGCCGTGGTCATGATGGTCATGGCCGACACTCCGCTGGGAATGAGCCACAGGGCGAAAATCAGCAGGGACGGCGCTGTCGCTGCCCCCAGGGTCGATAGTGCGAACGCAATGCAGCCCGCGAACAAGAATCGAAGTCGGGCCCTCGCACGTTTGGCAGCCAGCAGAGCACCCGTCACCGTGCCGACCGCGAGCATCGAGTTGAGCACCCCGAACTCTTGAGACCCGCGACCGAACTCGGAACCCGCCATGGCTGCCAGGTACACCGCGAAGTTCATGCCGAACGTACCGATCATGAAGATCGTGGCCATCACCGCAACCAGGTCCGGTCGGTGCACCACGTACGCCATGCCCTCGCGGATCTGTCCGCGGCCCCGCTTGGTCTTGGGCATCAACCGTAATTGGTTGTCATCAATGGCCAGGATCGCGGCAATCATGGCCGCAAACGTCACGGTGTTCAACAGGAACACCCAGCCGGAGCCGATGGCAGCGACCAGAACGCCGGCCACGGCCGGGCCGATCAACCGTGCGGAGTTGAATGACGTGGAGTTCAGGGCCACGGCGTTGGACAGGTGCGTGTCCGGAACCATCTCCGACACGAAGGTCTGTCGCACAGGGGCGTCGAAGGTCGCAACAATGCCCAGCCCCAGGGCGAACGCATACACGGTGACGAGATCGGCCACACCGAACAGCACCATGAGTCCCAGACCCGCGGCCAACACACCCATGAGGGATTGGGTCACCAGAAGGATCTTGCGACGGTCGTAGCGATCCGCCGTGACACCGGCGTAGGGTGCCAGCAAGAGCTGCGGGAGGAACTGCAGGGCCATGACCACACCCATGGCGGTGGCGTCGTGGTCCGTCAGTTCGTCGAAAACCAACCAGGACTGCGCCGTGCGCTGCATCCACGTGCCAATGTTCGAAACCAGTGCCCCGGTGAACCACAATCGGTAGTTGCGGATCCTCAGAGAACGAAACATCCCCGTCCCCGGCGTTTCCGCAGGGTCGGGGCGTTCGTTGGTTTCATCAGCGGTCGAGGGCGGTTTTACGATGACGCCTCGTCCTGGTCATCGGCGCCTGCTGCGGTGGCGTTGTCCCCCTCGGGAGCATCAGCGCCGGACTCGGATTCATCGGACGTACGGCTCTCACCCTCGTCCTCGGAGTCCTGATCTCCCTGTTCCTCTTCTTCGTTCTGCTCCTTGACCGCCTGCATGCGTTCCTCCCACGGAACCCATTCCGGGGCGAGCAGTGACTTCTCTCCGGCCAACAGTCCGACCTCGCACACGGTCACCACTTTGGTCCGTGGGGCTCGGGCCACCGTGGCGAACCAGGTCCATCCCGGGTACCCGGCCATCGTGCAGTCGAAGAGGTGGCTCAGCAAACGGTCTTCGTGCACGTCGATCCCCAGGTGCTCGCCCACGTTCTCCGCACCGGCGGATTCCATGACGGCCTGGCGAGCGAGCTCAACGGCTTGCGCGAGCGTGGCGTCCTGCTTGGGCGCGCGACGTCGTGCGGTTGCCACCGCAGCGGGCTGTTCCATGACCTCGGCGGTGTCCCCTGGCTGAACGGTGGTTTCCTCAGACATCGAGCTCATCCGCCACAGTTCGAAGGATGGAGGCGATCTTGTGTCCGTGGGCGCGGTCCGGGTAACGGCCCTTGCGCAGCCCGTTGGACATGTCGTCCAGCAGCCGGATCAAGTCTTCCGTCAGAACTGCCATTTCCTCGGCCGGCTTGCGGGTGTTGCGAGCGACGGACGGCGGCTTGCTGATGACGGTGGCGGACAGCGCCTGGGCACCACGCGTCCGGCGGCAATGCCGAAATCCATGCGGGTTCCCGGTTTCACCGTGGTGACGCCTTGCGGCAGGGCGGAGGAGTGCAAGAACACTTCCTGCCCGTCATCCGTTGCCAGGAAGCCGAAACCCTTCTCGGAATCGAACCACTTGACTTTGCCCGTGGGCACGCGGATCACCTCAGTTTCTCTAGTTTTGCTACCGGCCCTGGTGGGCGGGGCGTTCACGGTCGTCTAAGAACTCTTGAGTCTATCCTCTCGCCGGAGTGGCCCAAGCCGCTGTTCACCCACCGCGTGAGCGGAATTGGTACCTTGGTGATCATGTCTGATCCCACGCACCAGGAACGTTCTCAGCCCGCCCGACCGGTCCGCATCGGCAATCTCTCACCGGTGGGGATCATCGCCTTGGTCCTGGCGGTCCTGAGCTCGGTGTCGTTGGTGATCGTCCTGATTGCTGCGCTCTTGGGACAGATCGTCTGGGGCGGGTTCACCATTTTCCCCGCCATCTTCTTCCCGGTGGCCTTCATGCTCATGTGCATCGAGCTGGCTCGCACCGCACTCAGGCGACGCCGCCGCTGAACCCCGGCCGAGCGGCGTCGAGAGCGTCCAGATAACGGCAGGAAATGCTTCAGTCTGTGCTCAGGAAACTCCGAGATACTGGCCCGGTGAATGACAAGACTCCTGAAGCCAAACTGCTCGTCGTAGACGACGAACCCAACATCCTTGAGCTGCTGGCAACGTCACTGCGCTTCGCCGGCTTCGACGTGGTGACCGCCGCCAACGGCCGGGACGCCTGCTCAAGGCCGAGGCCGAGAACCCGGACCTGGCAGTCCTGGACGTCATGCTCCCGGACATGGACGGATTCTCCGTGACCCGAAAGTTGCGCGCTGCCGGAAGGCACTTCCCCATCCTGTTCCTCACTGCCAAGGACGACACGGATGACAAGGTCACCGGTCTGACCGTGGGCGGCGACGACTACGTGACCAAGCCCTTCAGCCTGGACGAGGTGGTCGCTCGCATCCGCGCCGTGCTACGCCGCACCCAGCCCATCGAGGAAGAGGATTCCCGCCTGCACGTGGACGACCTGGTCCTCGACGATGACGCCCACGAGGTGTTCCGCGGGGATCGCGAGATCGACCTCTCCCCCACCGAATTCAAGTTGTTGCGCTACCTGATGCTCAACCCCAACCGTGTGCTGTCCAAGGCCCAGATCCTGGATCACGTGTGGGAGTACGACTTCAACGGAGACGCCTCGATCGTGGAGTCCTACATCTCGTACCTGCGCCGCAAGATCGACAACGATCCCGAGCAGGCACCGCTGATCCACACCAAGCGCGGTGTGGGGTACCTGTTGCGCTCGTCCGACAAGCGCCACTGATCCCTTGACCGGGATTTCCCGCAAGTGGCGTTCCGCGTCACTGCGCTCGCAGCTCATGGTCCTCACGGGCCTGCTGCTGGCCACCAGCATCCTCGTGACCTCGCTGGTGGCCATTTCCGTGCTGCGCGACGCGTTGGTCGACAACACGGATCAGGAACTGCGCCAGTCGGTGACCTCGGTGTCCACGGTGCTCCTGGACGGTTTGGAGGGCACTATCGCCACTCCCGTGCCGCACTCCGGGTATCTGCTGGATGCTCAGGGCAATGTGATTGCCGCCGCCGAGAACAGTCAGGATTCCAGCTCGACCCGTCCCGCGCCCGATCTCAGCGGCATGAATCTTTCCTACGTGGCTTCGCACAATCTGCAGCCCACCACGGTGTCAGCCATCGGCGCACCCGAACGGAAATGGCGGGTGCTGCCCGCCAAGCTTCAGCACTACGACATGTCCGTGGTGGTTGCTCAGCCCCTTGATCGGACCAACTCCATCATCTCCGCGGTGTCCCTGCTGACCTTCAGTTTCGGTATGGCCACGCTTCTGGCGGCCATGGCGGTGGGTTGGGTCCTGGTCACCAGGGCTTTCGCACCCCTGCGCGAAGTTGAATCCACGGCCGCGCAGATCGCCGAGGGGGATCTGTCGCAGCGTATGGAGGGTTACAACTCGCAAACCGAGATCGGTCAGTTGTCCATGTCGCTCAACGCGATGCTCGGTCACATCGAGGACGCCTTCGAGGCGCGCACCCGGTCCGAGACCAAGCTGCGCCGATTCGTGGCCGATGCCTCGCACGAACTCCGCACCCCGTTGGTGTCCATCCGCGGGTACTCGGAGCTTTACCGGCACGGCGCCCTGCAGAATCCCGAGGACGTGGGCAAGGCCATGGACCGGATCGAGTCCGAGGCCAAGCGCATGACCCAGTTGGTCGAAGACCTGCTGACGCTCGCCCGCCTCGACGAGCGACGGGCGGCCACCATGCAGCACATGGACCTGTTGCACCTCGCCTACGACGCAGCCTCCGACGCACACGCCACCGCCCCCGATCGCGTGGTGCAAGTGGTCGGTCTGGCGGACAGTACCCCCGAACAGGCATGGACCTACGGGGACGAGGCCAAGTTGCGCCAGGTGGTGGCCAATCTTCTGACCAATGCCCTGCGGTACACCCCGGCCGCCACGCCCCTCGAATTGGCCGTGGGCCTGGAACCCACCGTGGACGGCCAGTCCAATGCAGTACTCCAGGTCCGCGACCACGGCCCCGGTATCCACGGCGACGACGCCGACCGCGTTTTCGAACGCTTCTACCGGGCTGATTCCTCCCGTACGCGCGAGACCGGTGGCACAGGCCTGGGGCTGTCCATCGTGGCGGCCATCGTGGAACAGCACGACGGCACCGTGAAACTGGAGGAGACCGCCGGCGGAGGTGCGACCTTCACCGTGCGGGTCCCGCACAGTCAGCCTGTGGACAACACCCCGACCGTCGACTGAATCCACCGTTGCCCCCCACGTCCCCGGTATGACCTGGCCAGCTGCCTACGGTGTGAGCACCCGGAGAACTCCGGGAGCTCACACCGACAGCAAGGAGACAGTCATGGCACAGTTCGTGGTCGACAGCGACACCATTGCCGCAAAATCCCAACAGGCCCAGGGTCATATCGAACGGTTGACCGGCGAGGTCAACGGCATGACCTCAACGCTCACGGATCTGCAGAATTCCTGGACCGGTACCGCGTCCGCCAACTTCCAGGAAGCTTTCCGCTCGTGGCGTGCTGCTCAGGCCCAGATGGAACAGGCCATGGCACAGATCAACCAGGCCTTGACGACCGCCGGCAACCAGTACGCAGAAACCGAGGCCGCCAACGCCCGCATGTTCGCCGGCTGAGCGGGGTCAGTTCTCGGTCGTGACCTGGTGATAGCGGAGCAGCCAGGGCCCCATTTCGTTGTGGTGGTCCTCTCGGATCCACAATGAGCTTCGCCGGGTCACTGTGGAACTGTCCGTGAGACGGTATGAGTGATGGTAGGCGGTGGATCCCAAGGGAACCGCGCTGCTGAGACTGAGGTCCGGGGCTGCATCCGCACCGGAACCCTGAAGCTCCGTCACGAACCGCTGTGCCCCATTGATCGAGCCGTCACGGGCCACGTACTCGAATTCGTCGTGCAGCAGTTCCCTGCGAGGCCCCTCGGCGGTTTCCGGCTTCAGCAGCGCCGTCTCCAACGTCAGGATCTGCTGGGCCGGTTCCGCGTCCCGGGTGATGCGATCACTCGCGTCGGAGTCATGAAGGACCGAGTCCTCATCGGTGTCCCACAGCTCCGAGAAGAGGTCGGGCTCTTCGTGAGGTTCACTTCGCAGGTCGAAGCCTGTGCCTGTGCCTGTGCCTGTGCCTGTGCGGATGCTGGAACCGTCGCTGAAGTCGGTGCCGCCTGCACCGACCCGTCACGGTCGCGGAAGCCCGGGCCCACGGGCATATCGGGTCGCGCGTCCCCCGCTTGATAAGCGGTGGCCATGGCGCGGGCACGATCATCCGCGGCCTCGTTGAGTTCGTGCCCCGCGTGGCCCTTGACCCATTCGAACTCCACGGTGCGTCCGGCCATTTCACGGTCCAGGGCCTTCATGATGTCCACGTTGAGAACGGGCTTACCGTCCTTCTTCTTCCAACCCTTCTTCTTCCACCCTGGCATCCACTTGGTGATGGAATTGATGACGTACTGGCTGTCGCACAGGATCTTGAGCGGCTCGTCCGCGATGTGCCGCGTGGATTCCAACAGATTCAACACCGCGGTGAGCTCACCCATGTTGTTGGTGCCGTGGTCCCAGCCACCGGCCCGCCACGAGCTCTCGTCGATGTACCAGGCCCAGCCGGCAGGACCGGGATTTCCCAGGGCAGAACCGTCCGCCGCAGCAATAATCGTCATGCGATCATCTTTGCAAACGACTCCGACAGGCAATAACTCGCTACTCGTCCGCTTCCGGTTCCGGCATCACGGCAGCCGATATCACGCCGGGCACCTCGGAGAATTCCACGACGGCTCGATGCACGTCCGTGCGCCCCAGCATCTTGAGCACCATGACCACGTGGGCCCCGGAGCTCGTGTAGACCCGATCCGTGCGCAGCACCGTGACCGCCAGGTCCAGTTCCGTGGCGGCGGTGAGAACGGACCGCAGCACTCCTTAGCCGTCCTCATAGCGGAGTTCGATGGTCCTGTGAGCCGGGAACCTGAGTAGGAACGCGGAGACCGGTTTGAGCACCAGCGAGACGAACAGCTGGATCAACGTACCGAGAACCGCCAAGGAAAAAAGCCCCGCCCCGCAGGCCATTCCCACCGCGGCAGCCACCCACACGCTCGCCGCCGTGGTCAGTCCGTGCACCACGTCCTTGTGCAGGAAGATGACACCCGCTCCCAAGAATCCGATTCCGGTGACCACCTGCGCTGCGATGCGCGAAGGATCCCCGGGCCCCTGCTCGATTCCGGGAAGCGCGTGGAAACCGTACGCGGAAACCAGTGTGAAAATGGCCGATCCCGTGCCCACCAGCGCGTGGGTGCGAATTCCGGCCGATTTGCGCCGGAGTTGCCGTTCCACTCCCACCACGGTGCACAGTCCGAAGGCGAGCAGCACCGCGGTGGCCTGAGCCCAGACTTCTTCGTCCAACTCCCACACGGGGCACCTCCTGTTTAGGTCCGATCATATGCGCACGACAAAACCCCCGGAACGCAGCTGAACTGCGTTCCGGGGGCTATGTTTCGGCTGGACCGCACGGTGGCGGTCAAGTGTGCCCTGGGGGCACTGCTTACATCATGCCGCCCATGCCACCCATGGGATCCGCGCCGGCACCGGCGGGAGCCTCGGGCTCGGGCTTGTCGGCAACGACTGCCTCGGTGGTGAGGAACAGTCCGGCAATGGAGGCCGCGTTCTGCAGTGCAGAGCGGGTCACCTTGACCGGGTCGTTGATGCCCGCAGCCATCAGGTCGGTGTACTCACCGGTTGCGGCGTTGAGGCCGTGTCCGGTGGGCAGGCCGCGCACCTTGTCCACGACAACGCCGGGCTCCATGCCCGCGTTGGCGGCGATCTGCTTGAGCGGTGCGTCGATGGCAACCTTGACGATGTTGGCGCCGGTTGCTTCGTCGCCGGTCAACTGCAGCTTCTCGAATGCCTTCTGACCGGACTGGATGAGTGCCACGCCACCACCGGCGACGATGCCCTCTTCAACCGCTGCCTTGGCGTTACGCACGGCATCTTCGATGCGGTGCTTGCGCTCCTTGAGCTCCACCTCGGTTGCGGCACCGGCCTTGAGCACTGCCACACCACCGGCCAGCTTGGCCAGGCGCTCCTGCAGCTTCTCGCGGTCGTAGTCGGAATCGGAGTTGGCGATCTCGGCGCGGATCTGAGCCACACGGCCTTCGATCTCTTCCTGGGTGCCAGCGCCGTCGACGATGGTGGTCTCGTCCTTGGTGACGACCACCTTGCGGGCGGTGCCCAGAAGATCCAGGGTTGCGGACTCCAGGGACAGACCGACCTCTTCGGTGATGACCTGACCACCGGTGAGGATGGCGATATCGGCCAGCTGAGCCTTACGACGGTCACCGAAACCGGGAGCCTTGACGGCCACGGACTTCACGGCACCGCGCATCTTGTTCAGCACGAGCATGGCCAGGGCCTCACCCTCGACGTCCTCGGCGATGATCAGCAGCGGCTTGGAAGCCTGCATGACCTTCTCCAGAACGGGGACCAGGTCCTTCACGTTGGAGATCTTGGAGTTGACGATCAGGATGTAGGGGTCCTCGAGGACCGCTTCCTGACGGTCAGCGTCGGTCACGAAGTAACCGGACAGGTAGCCCTTGTCGAAGCGCATACCCTCGGTCAGTTCGAGGTCCAGACCAAAGGTGTTGGACTCCTCGACCGTGATGACGCCTTCCTTGCCGACCTTCTCCATGGCTGCGGCAATGAGCTTGCCGATCTCGGGGTCAGCGGCGGAGATCGATGCGGTGGCAGCGATCTCTTCTTCAGTCTCGATCTCCTTGGCCGAGGACAGCAGTTCCTCGGTCACGGCAGCAACGGCCTTCTCGATACCGCGCTTGAGCGACAGCGGGTCGGCACCGGCGGCAACGTTGCGCAGGCCTTCCTTGACCAGGGCCTGTGCAAGCACGGTGGCCGTGGTGGTGCCGTCACCGGCGATGTCGTCGGTCTTCTTGGCAACTTCCTTGACGAGCTCGGCGCCGATCTTCTCGTACGGATCCTCGAGCTCGATTTCCTTGGCGATCGACACACCATCGTTGGTGATGGTGGGAGCGCCCCAGGCCTTCTCCAGAACAACGTTGCGTCCGCGCGGGCCAAGGGTCACCTTGACGGCGTCGGCCAGGGTGTTCAGACCCCGCTCGAGTCCGCGGCGTGCCTCTTCGTCAAAAGCGATCATCTTTGCCATGTGTTGCGTCCCTCCTGGACGGTTGACAAACAAATCTGTTCATCACGATGCCCGCGACGGACGATGGTTCGTGCGGATCCTCACCCGCGCGAAACGCACCTCACCGTGATGGATGGTTTTCACTCGATCGTGTGTGTGGGCGTCACCCGGACCCGGGTTTAGCAGTCCACTCAACTGAGTGCTAAGTCAATACTGGCACTCGCCCACGGAGAGTGCAAACGTCTTGAGTCAGGAAAACTCAGGTTTCGTCCGGGGCTGAAACGTGGGAGACGCCCACTGGGTTACTGGCCGGGACCGGGCGCGGCAGCAGCAGCCGCGCTCGGTTCGGTGACAGCGGCTTCGCCCTCGGTCGTGACGTCAGCGGCACCGGCTTGCTCCTGGGCACCCGCCTCGCCGGGAGTGCCCTCGACTGCGCCGGTGTCCGTACCGCCAGGCTCACCGGCAGGTGCTTCGGGCACGACCGGGGCTCGACCGGTGCTTCGGGCG
>NZ_AJXN01000121.1 GCF_000286355.1 Kocuria atrinae C3-8
AGCCTCGATCCACCGACTTGGGTCGCGCCTGGGGTTGATTCCGTCAGCGCCGAGTGATCTGGTTTTGGGCATGGCGGTGTGGCCGGCCTCGCTGCCGGTGATGTTCCACTGGAGTTCCTGATTCGTGCCGTTGAGCGACTGGTGGACTGGTTCTATGCGGTCTTCGGTGGTGGGTGGATGGCGGCGAAGAGCCGTTCGAAGGCGTGTCGCCAGGGCCAGGATTCGGGTAGGCGAATTTGGATCCGCCGGGCGCTGGAGGCGATACGGGCCGGAAGACTGACGAGTTTGGTCCGGATGGTGCCGGTGCGGGCCCTGGTGAAGGTCCCGGCGGCAAGGATCCCAGCGGTGCGGGTGAGGTTGTAGGCCATCACCGCACAGACCAGCCAGGCGCTGTTAGCCCCGAAGTGCCCGGAGGGCAGGTGGGCCAGGGCGCTGTCTTTCAAATCGGCGTTGACCTGCTCGATGACCGCATGCCCCCGGTGGGTCTGGTCCGCGGCCACCGTGTCCAGCACCTCCGGGTCGGTGGTGGTGAAGAAGGCGTGGAACCGGTGGGTGTCGAACAGTGTCGGCTGACCCTCACCGTGCTTGGGATTCAGTTCGGGGATCCGGCGCACCACCAGGCGCCCAGGAATCCTCTCGGCCTTCTTCCGGGATTTGAAGGCGGTGTAGGGGACCTCGGCGACCTCGGCCTTCGAGGTCCACGTGTCGGTGGTCTCGTCGTAGATCGCCTGGGGGTATTTGATGGGCGTCCAGGCTTCGTCGTCGATGGTGGCGATGGCCTTTCTGACGGCCTTGTCCATCCTCACCGTGACCGAGACTTCGGCTCCTGTTTTCAACACCGCGGCCACTGCAGCATGACCGTAGAAAGCTGAGTCCGCGCGCATCAGGACCTGGTCTTGATCCGTGGGATGCATACGCTGCAAGGTGGCCAGCGAGTCACCGATAAGCCGGGCGGCCCCGCGTGGGGAGCCCACTGATCCGCGGCGTAGCCGCTGGCCCAGGATCACCGGGGCGGTGTCGGCGGTGCTGGCGGTGGCCAGTAGTGCGTTCAGGCCGCGCACTCCGGAGTATCCGTAGCCCGAACCCTGCTTCTGGTAGCCGTGGACTTCGATGATCGTGTCGTCAACGTCAACGAAGACGAACCCCGGTCCCTGGCCTGTATCGGCCGGGGCACCCAGCAATGGGGCCTGACGGCTGAGCGCGGTCAGGAAGCGGGAGGCGACTGCGTCGAGCTGGCGGACGTGCCCGAAGGTGAAGGACCGAAGGAATGAGCCCAGCGTCGAGGGCGCGTAGATCCCCGCGAACAGCTTGGACATCGCCCCGTGGCGCAGGATGGCCATGTCATCGATCGAGTCGGCCCCGGCGCACATCCCGGCCACCAGCGCCGTGACCTTCGCCCCGGCGTTGGCACCCTTGTCAGTAGGCATGCTCAACCGCTGCTCGGTCAGTTCGTGCAGACCTGATTCACAGGCCAGTTTCATCAGCGGCACCAGCCCTGCGGAACCCACGAGATTGGGCTCGTCGAAGGAAACTGACAGGCCGATCGGGTGTGGGAAACTTGCATCTACGAGATGTCCTCTCATCGCGGTGGAACGGAACCTTAGACAAGTCCCATTCTTCCCGGTCAGACGGGCATTTCGTCTTTAATGACGTCCCCTACCCAGCACG
>NZ_AJXN01000122.1 GCF_000286355.1 Kocuria atrinae C3-8
TGAGTAACGCCACGCCGTCAAGAAGACCGGGGAGGCTGTGGGGGAGGCCACCGCATCCAGCGCGGGAGGCAGAATCTCCGGCACGTCTTCGAGTACGGGCCCCGGTGGTGCCCGGTCAGGCCCGGCATCCAGTAGCACGTCGTCTGCGGAACCAACCGATACCAAGGCCACCCAGGTGGCCTCAACGGGCCGCGGCTCCGGGGCCCGGCCTTCCCTGGGTGCCAGCACTCCTGGGCCCACTGCTAGCGGCGGGAAGGCACCCGGCCCAGTCCGGGCCCTGGCACCGGGGCGCGACCCACCCCGGGTGCCGGTACGCCCGGACCCATCGCCGACGGCGGGAAGAGTGCCCAGCCCAGCTCGGGCCCGGGTACTGGTGCCCGACCCACCCCAGGAGCCGGTGGTGGTACCCACCGCCGGGTCCGGCGGCGAAGACCGTGCAGCAGCAGGTACGCCAAATCAAGGCGCAGATCATCCACGAGACCGGAGACGAGGCCCACCCCGATGGCGCAAACCGAAACTAAGGCAGCGAGAACCGCCCGCGGGTGTACGGCAACTTCCGCACACCGGCCTCCAAGGGCTTGGCCGGGCTCTCCACCGCCGGGACCGTGCTGTTGATCGGCGGGGTGGTCGGGGGCATCGTGCTGATGATGCTTAACCTGTGGCTGGTGGCCCTGGGCTTCGAAGCGGTGATCTTGACCCTGATCGTGCTGTCCATGCAGAAGAACAAGCACGGGCGCACCCTCATCGAGCGCATCGTGCGCCGGGCCGGGTGGGCCAACGCCCGCTATAGCGGGGCTACCGTGTACCGGGCCGGGCCGGTGAGCCGAATCCCGGGGGGCACCACGAAGCTGCCCGGGATCTCGGCGCGCTCCAAGATCACCGAGCACGTCGACGGCTACGGCCGTCCCTTCGCCTTGGTCGAGGTCCCACAGAAACACCACTACACCGTGGTGTTGGCTTCCGAGCCCGACGGCGGGGGCATGGTTGATCAGGACCATATCAACCGGTGGGTGGATCGTTGGTCGCACTGGCTGGGGATGCTCACCGATGAGCCGGGACTGACCGCCGCCTCGGTAACGATCGAGACCGCCCCGGACTCCGGGTACCGCCTGGCGCGCAAGGTCGAAGCCCGGATGAGTGATGACGCCCCCCAGTTCGCCCGCGACGTGATTAACGAGACCGTGCAGATGCTACCGACCGGGGCCACCGTCACCCGGGCCTACATCGCGGTGACCTTCAAGGCCGCGATCCGCGCCGGGGCCCGGGTGCGCAACGCCGCCGAGGTCGCCAACGACCTGGCTACCCGCCTACCCAACCTCACCCTCTCGCTCAACGACACCGGTGCCGGGGTAGCCGAGCCGTTAAGCGCCCAGCAGCTGTGCGAGGTCATCCGGGTGGCCTATGACCCGGGCGAGGCGGTCCTTTTCGACCGGGCGCATGCGGCGGGCAAGGCCCCCGAACTGGATTGGAGCGAGGTCGGCCCGCAGGCCGCCGACACGTTCTGGGACTGCTACCACCACAACGGCTCCTGGTCGAAGTCGTGGGCGATGTCAGTACCTCCGCGCTCCACCGTCCAAGCCAGCGTGCTCCAGGCCATGATCGCCCCCAACCCCGAGCTGGTGCGTAAACGCATTACCTTGCTCTACCGGCCCTGGACCCGGCGCGAGCCGCCCAGCTAGTGGAAAACGACGTCAACACCGCCACCTTCAACGCCTCCTCCCGCAACCGCGCCACCGCCCGGGACACCCGCGAGACCCGCGCGGCCCAGGCCACCGCGGCCGAGGAGGCAGACGGGGCGGGGCTGCTGAACTTCGGGATGGTCGTCACCGCCACGGTACGCACCCAAGCCGAACTGGACGAGGCCGAGGCCATCGTAGAGAACCTAGGGGTCTCGGCCCGGATCCGGCTTGAGGAAGCCTACGGGGCCCAGGACTCCACCTTCGCCGCCGGCCTACCCCTGGGCCTGGTCATCCCCGAGCACCTGGCCTTGCCCACCACCGTGAGGAACGCCCTGTAATGGCCACCAAGAACGCCAAGCAGATCATCCTCCCCGCCTCCCGGGCAACGCGCCGACCACCGTCCTGGGCCGGACTTTCGCCCGGATGAAGCTAGGCAAGGTCTTCACCAAGCGCACACGCACCGGCAGCACTGCGGTCACGGCTAAAACACTGCGCCGCCCGGGACCGCGCGGGCACAAGGGCCGGGGGCTGGGCGAGGCCCAGCTGCTGCACCCAATTAAGGAGATGCGCGGGACCAACTACCAGGTCTGCGGGCTCTACCCCTTCCCGATGGGTGGGGGCTCACCCCTGGAGGGCGTGCCGCTGGGGCGCAACCTGCTCTCCGGGGAACCGGTGTGCTGCGACCCGATCTCCTGGTTCATGAAGCTTCAGGTGATCGCCAACCCCTCGGCGTTCATCATGGCCAACCCCGGGCTGGGTAAGTCCTCTCTGCTGCGCCGGATGGCGATCGGTTTGGCCGCTTTCGGGGTGTGGCCGATGATCCTCGGGGACATCAAGGGCGAGCACGTGGCCATGATCGAGGCCCTGGGCGGGGCCGTGCTACCCCTGGGCCGCGGGGTGGGGCACATCAACCCGTTGGACGACGCGGGGCGATCGCGGCCGCCAGGCTCCTCTCCCCGGCCCGGGCCGAGGAGTTGCTGACCGAGCTGCACTCCCGCCGCCGGTCGCTGATCGCCTCCCTGATCGCGATCCTGCGCAAGAAGCCCCTGGACGAACGCGAGGACCAGGTGCTGGACCGGTGTCTGACCGTGCTCGAGGCCCGCCACGCTACCTCGGGCACGGTGCCGATGATGGCCGACCTGCGTCAGGTGCTCAAGGACCGGCCCGCCGAGGTGCGCGAGGTCGCCCTGGACCGCGGCGACGATGCCCGCTACGACGACATCACCGAGGGCCTGGAATCCTCGCTGAACTCTCTGTGCGGCTCCGGGGCCTTCGGCCAGATGTTCGCCCACCCCTCCACCAACCGGATCGACGCCTCCCGGCCGATGGTCTTCGACCTCTCCCGGATCTCCCAGACCGAGTCCGACTTGCGCGCGGCCATCCTGATGGCCTGCTGGTCGGCCGGCTTCGGCACCGTGACCACCTCCAACATGCTCGCCGATGAGAAGATCATTCCCCGCCAGCGGTTCCTGATCATCTTGGATGAGCTGTGGAACACCCTGGCTGCGGGGCCCGGCATCGTCGATCAGGTCAACGCGTTGACTCGCCTGAACCGCCAGTGGGGGGTGGGACAGATCATGGCCTCCCACACGCCCTCGGACCTGATGGCCGTGCGCAATGAGGCCGACCGGGCCAAGGCCAAGGGCATCATGGACCGCTGTGGAATCAAGATCCTGGGCGGGCTGGCCAAGGCCGAGATGCCGCTGCTGACCGAATCAGTGGCACTGAGCCGGCGCGAGCAGGAGCAGCTGGCGATCTGGCAGGACCCCCCGGCGTGGAACCGCCGCGGGGACGAGGCCATGGAGTACACCAACACCGACGTGTTTGCTGCCCTGGATGAGCCCACCGTCGACAACGCCGAGCTGCGGGCCTGGTTAGAGGATCCTACCAACCGGGAATGGTACTTCGATGACCGCACCACCACCCCGCCCCCGGGGCAGGGGAAGTTCTTCATCAAAGTCGGCTCCCGCGCCGGGATCCCGTTCTCGATGGAGTTCACCCCCACCGAGCGACGCTCCCAGATCCACGACACTGAGAAGAAGTGGCACGAGGCCAAGAACCGCGCCGCCCAGGAAAGGGGTCCGCGATGAGCGCACTGGATCGCAAATACAAGGCCGGCGGCGGGGAGATCGCGCTGCTGCTGGTGCTGATCTTCGCCCTGGTGGGTGTCCCGGCGATCCTCTACGTGGTGGTCACGGTGGGTCAGGCACTCACCCCACGCCCCAGGCCCTTGCCTGCGGGGTACTGGGAACGGTCCCTGGGCACCTTTACCGGCGCCATCCCGTGGCGCACCACCGAACTCGTGCTGGCGGCCACGGCCGGCTGGTACTGGCCGGGCTGCTGGCGCTGTGGCTATGGAAGCGTCACCAGAAGGCCGCCAAGGCCGTCAAGCACGACCGGGCGGCGGTGCGCATGGCTACGCTCCGCGACGTCGCCCCGTTCACCGAGAAGCAGGCGAAGGCCCAGGCGGCACGCTTCGGGGTGGAGACACCGGGGGTGATGATCGGGAAGATGGTTCGCGGCGGCCACACCCTCTACGCCTCCTGGGAGGACACCCTGGTGCACATCTGGGGTACGCGTACCGGCAAGACCACTTCCCAAGCCGCACCGTCCATCATCGAGGCCCCAGGCCCGGTGATCGCCACCTCCAACAAGCGCGACCTGTCGGATCTGACCCGCGACCTCCGCGCCGGCCAGGGGGATGTGTGGGTCTTCGATCCCCAAGGTGTGGCCGGGGAGAAGCCCACCTGGTGGTGGAACCCGCTGACCTACGTCACCGACAGTGAGCGCGCCGCGGAGATGGCCACGAACTTCTCCATCGGCTCCCGCCCCGCCGGGGCCAAGATGGGTGATGCCCACTTCGACTCCGCCGGTAAGGCCCTGCTGGCCGGACTTCTGCTCGCCGCTGCGGTGGGCGGGGAGCCGATTGAGCGCGTGCACTACTGGTTGACCCGATCCACCGATGACACCCCCGCCAAGCTGCTCGATGAACACGGGTGGGGCAAGGAAGCCGACTCGGTGGCCAGCACGATCCGTCAGCCCGAGAAGTACCGGGGCAGCGTCTACTCCACCGCCTTGCAGATGGCCGCGTGCTTGAAGAACGAGAAGATCGCCGCCTGGGTCAACCCCACGGGCCCAGACGATGACCGCCCGCAGTTTGACCCGCAGGCCTTCGTGACCGGCAAGCACACCCTCTACGCCCTCTCCAAAGAAGGGGCCGGCACCGCCGGGCCGCTGGTGACCGCCCTGACCGTGGCCACCGTGACCGCCGCCGAGGAGCACGCTGT
>NZ_AJXN01000123.1 GCF_000286355.1 Kocuria atrinae C3-8
AAAAACGGCTCAGTGCCGATCCGGGATATCGGCCGCCGGCCCTAACCTGAGTCGGTGGATCGAGGCTTAGTAATCGATTATCCCGATGAGCTTATGGTCGCCGACAGCAATCACAGATGGGGGCTGTCACCGTTCCACTTCACCCAGGACTTCTATTTGCATTTCCTGGGGAAACTGAGGGAGGTTCTCGATGAGCGCTGATTCAACCGTGGTCACAGATCTTCCTGCGAAACTTCCTGAGAGCTATCCAAATCGCTTGTCATTGGGATACCTAAAAGATAGTGACAAGTACGGTAATGCGACCGTACAATTCCTATCGGGTGCGCAAATACATATGACACCCACCAGCGGGATTGACTTCGAACAGAAGTTCAAATCACAGCAATACGGCAACACTATGTGGGTATATTCGCTGTTTGCACTTCGGGTACTTGGCGAAGCATTGCGCCAAGGACGTGAAGAATTGCGGCCAACGTGGGAACGCGGTTGGCGCAGTGCTTTCGAGAAGTACGGGTCACTGGAGGGACTGCAGCGAGCCAATAGCATTCCCAGTGCCGATCACGCTGCCGCCACACGGCTACACGCATGTCTTGAGGCCGCCGAGATCGCCACAGAGCCAGGATTCCGCACATCCCTTGCAGAAGTGGCGCATGTAACCCTCGAATGGATCTGCGATGACCGTACCTATCGGCCCAATAACCATGGCCTAATGACTAGCATTGCCCTGTTGGCCTGGCACGTGGCCGTGGAGCGGCCCCTAGGTGATAGCAAGGTCAAGGACATTGCAGTTCGTCGAATCATTGAGTTGGCGGAGAAGGCCTTTGACGATAACGGTATGTGCGACGAGAACACCGTGGGATACCACAACTTTAATCTCCGCTGTTATGACCAGGTGATGCAGCTTCAGGCAGTCGAGCACATAGACGAAGCCTTCGATCGTGTTCTGCGCCCCATCCTAGAACGAGCCGATGTGGCACTTGGGCACTGCATGTTGCAGGACAACACGGTCCCCACAGTAGGCGATTCAGCACGTGTCAAGGTGAATGCAAGGCCCTCGATCAATGCCTCCGGTGATTATTCTCTCTCTGGCTTCGGCGTGATTAAGGACGAACGACTGTACCTTTCCATGATCTGTGGCGGACGCTCCGAGATCCACAAGCACCACGACGACACCTCATTGACACTTTGGTATGACGGCCAGCCGCTTATCGTAGACGCTGGATCTTACTTATACGACCGCACAAATCCGTATCGGGTGAGCATCGAATCCTCCTACGGACACAGTGGGATCTTCGTCGAGGACGTAGATGGCATGATGCGCCACGACATGAAGAAAGCGTGGCCCGGGTATGCCTCTCGGCTGGATCGGGGCCCGAATCGGAACGGTTCTACAGAGTCGATGACCGGTTCGTACGATGTGCCGGAACGGCTCCAGGTGGCGCGAAACGTCACTGTGTATCCCGACAGGTGGATTGTCGTACGGGACACTGTTCGAATGATGGGTGATCTCAAGTCAGCCACGGCCAGACAACGCTGGCTCCTGGGACCGAAAGTGGCCCCGGAGCGTTTGGGCCATGGTCACTGGGCATGCACCACGGACGACCGGGTTTTGACGGTAATGGCGATTGGTGCGTTCGACGAGGACATCTACCGCGCGGAGACTTTCGACCGACACCGTGGGTGGTACTCCGATCAGAGCGGGGTCAAACACCCGGTTTACGGTCTGGACTTCGTGGGGCGAGGGCTGGACCAAGAGTTCACCACCGTGCTGCACATTGGTGACCGGGCAGTAGCCGACCGGGCGGAGACGCCCGAATGCGTCCTTCGCGCAGCCCTTAGTGGTTAGCTGGCGATCGTACGCAGCACCCGTACCAGACGGCTCGGCGGAGCACCTTCGACCGTTCCCTCGTACAGCTCGCTTCCCGGGGTGACCACTAGCAAGTGCTCCGCGAGGGGCACCAATGGGTGCTCAGGATCTGCGGGTACCTCACCGAGCCAATAGATTGGTAACTTCAGATCGCGCGCGGTCTCGACGGCTTCGGTCAATTCGGCGAGCAATTCGGGCGCGGCGTCCGTCATAGCGCCAGCCCACGGTCCCTCGTCCAATGCGTTGCCGTCCAGAACAAAGGCTCCTGGACGCAGGATGCGCAGTGTCTCGCTGATCAGACCAGGGACCGCAGGGAACACGCTGAAACCGTCCTTGCGCATCGCACTACGTTTACCGGCACTGGAGAGTACCACCACGCCCCGACGACCCGTGTACTCGTTCAATTCGTCCAACTGCAGGACCTGGCCTAGAGTCGAGGAACCGACTCCAGGAGGTTCGGGTGTGGATTCGCGCCCCACCAGGACGCGTTCAGTGTCAGTCATAGATCTCCTTTGAGTCATGGTGCTCATGAGGTTTCTGGTTCTGGTCCGGTAGGAGCCAGATCAGCGTCCGCCCGGTGCGCTCAGTCTCCCGGTAGTACACCGGTCCATGTGTTGCACCATGCCAAGTAATGAGCCCCCTCTCACGAGACGTGCCCGTTCGCGCACCGATCTGAGAGACATCCTCGGGTGCGAAGCGTGCGGCATGCATGAGATCTTCTGCCCACGTGGGTGACCCGATTTCGTTCCACTGCGAAGACCACCGCGTAACGGGCGAGTCTGTGACCGGGATGCCGTGCGCGCTCAGGGTGGCTAGAGCGGTGTCCTCAGCCGATAAGACAGTTACTGCAGCGGGTGGATGTGTTTGTTCCGCGAGGTTCGTGGCGATCTCCGGTGTCAGCCGATCCACGACGGCGGTCCAGGCCGTTTCGTCTGTGAGCCGCACCGGGAGACCCGCGCCACGAAACATAACGGCGAGTGCGTGCTCAGCGAGATAGGAACGGCGCACGGCCCGTAGCTGATCCCACGCGGAGGCGCGCCACATGGACCGATCCTCCAAGCAGCCGGCCATCACTGCGCCAAGGGTATCGGGATCATCGCTCGCGGTGACCGCCGGCAGGGATTCGCGCACTCCCCTGCCTTTTCCGCTGACGACTACTGAACCGGACGCGGCGATCTCGACGACTCGTCGGGAGAACATGGTGGGCGAGTCATTGACCGAGTTGACGTTGATGTGCACTGGGTGCGCCTTGTAGGCCTCGAGAACCTCGTCGTAGCTCAGGCCACCCTCTATGAACTCGTCGTAGCGCGCCGGGAAGCGGTACGGCGAGTTGGGAATGTTGAGCTGCCGATCGTAAATCGTGAGCCCATGTTGGGCCGCGGCACCCAGGATGCCGTCGAGTTCATCCGAGCGTTCTGCGTACCGTGCGCCGTAGTAGGTGCCCGCGTAACTGACTGTTGGTTTTTCGGGCCAGGCGCCGGGTAGTGGATGGTGCAGAGTTGGTTCTGCGTAGAACGGCATAGACGCGACCGTTGCGGGCCGACGCCCGCCTCCGAGCTCGAGATAAGCAGGGATTCTGTCAGCATCTGTGGTGTACACAGCGTCGCACAGCGCCGCGGTGGGTGCGAACGAACGGAAATGGACGGGATCTTCCTTGTTCCAGAAGATCACCGGAATACCCATGGCCCTGGCGGTGGCAATGACTTGTTCAATTTCTTGCCGATGGTCCTTGTAATAGGCGACCCCATGGAACCAGTCCTTTTCGTGACCGCTCCATGCCGATTCCACGAACAGAACGTCAAGGTCATGTGCCACCACGGAGAGGTAAGCGTCGCGGCGAGGAATCCTGATAACTCGGCAACGACCGGAGATCGTGCGTTCCGTAAACTCGTCGGCGATCACACCAACTGTGAGCTCACTGAGGGACACGGAATCCGTGTGCTTGGTGAGGCGGGTGTGCGCTGCCACGGCGGTATGGACGATTTCGCTAGTGACTTCATCTCCGTGGCTCAGCGCCGCGTCGAACTCATCCACGGGCGGAAGCCACTCGTCCTGCCCACGTTCGCCGACCAAGATCGCGGGAATACCGAGGCGACGGGCGGCCACCAGGGTTCCCCACGCGGTAACCGCATCGGTTGCAACGGCAAGGGCCGCTGGGCGCTCGACCCGGGCACGGCGAGTGACTTCATCGGCCGTGATCTGCACTGCGTCAAGTGGTGATGTGTCCGAATCGGTGTATTCACGCACAAACAACGCTGTACCCTGGCGCGGCTGATATGCAACCCCTGGGCTGCGCGGAGGCCGGGTGAACTGGCCCTGACAGAATGATCGAGCCATGCGCATCTCACGCAAGGTATCCCTGGTGAAGGAACTGAGTCCGGACATATGCTCGGGGAATCGCTCGAGCAGCTCCTCCGCTGCCCAAAGATCTCGCTCTCTCGAGAGCAGCAGGATGATTAGGCGATCCAGGTCTTCGACACGACCATCTCGCTCGAACCTATCGAGCAAATCGGATCGTTCAAAGCGCTCCGAAATCTGCGGTGTGTCCTGGGTTTCGCCGAAAAGCACGTCAGCCCATTGAGGAGCGACTGCGGCAATGCCGAAACGCTCAACGGACCTGCGCGCATTCTCTGCGGCGTAGTTGTAGTCGTTCTCGTCCTGGTTGGCGTTGATGATAGCCCGAGCAGCGGCCTGGGTGTCCGCGTGCACGAATTCCCCCGGGAAGATTTCCCCTGCTCCGTCACGGTCCCACACCACGGGGACTGCGCCGCTCGCCTGGCCCTCAACGGGTGCAAGGTGGAAAGTCTCCCGAGTGCTCGGAGACAGCATCCACCCGATTCTCCGGAACCACTGGCCCATGTCCGGACCGAACGGGTCGAATGAAACATGGGCAAGCAATTCGGGTTGGTCAGTGAGCCGCTCGTAAAACGCCCGGTAGGCGTCTTGAGTGACAGGATCTCGCCAAATCCAAGAGTAGTCCCATGGGTTGCGGCCCCGTAAATGGAGCACGTAGCGGTCATCGTGTTCCAGAAGCAGTTCGAGTAGATCCAGCGCGCGATCGGGCCGTTTGAGGATGGGCACGTATCCGGTCAAGCCCAAATGGAACCGGGCGCCCGCGATTTTGGCTCCCTGATGATCCTCCAAATCGATCATGTTGGTACCACCGTTGTACGCTCCGCAGGCCACCCAAGTTCGTCGACCACTCTTTGTCGGTAAAACTCCGAGACGAACACAAACTGATCGACATTGGATACATTAATGTCGTGAATCCAGCTCTGGAACAATTCGTATCCATGAAAATGCACAATGAGCCGTTGTCCCGAACGCTTATGCCACGAATACCAAATGGCATTATGCGACGCAAACTCACAAAGAATCACGTTTGCGTCATTAAGAAGATCATCCGAAACGTCGATATCATGTCTCGTTTGAGTCGTCCATTGATCAAAGGTGAGCGTGAGTCGCGGAACCCCTCGTAGGAGACTCACCAGTTCACCTAGAAATTTGTAATCATGTCCTGCCACCAGGAGCTTGGTTTCCTTGCCCAGGTTAACCAACGGACGGAGGTTACTAGCCACTTGCTGGAGCTCGCTCTGCCCCGCCCCTTCCGTCAACACCAGCACTTCGGATAGTTCGTCACCGACTAGAACGGACATTGAGTCGTGAGCGTCGACAGATGAGACGAGGATACGCCCCTGACGTTCGAGCAAAACTGCAGCTAGATCCCGCAAATCGGCTCCGAGTGTAAGGCCTCCGGGTTGAAAGGTCACATCCGACAAATCCAGGACCATTCGTGCACCGGTAGTTTTGTGGCCCAGCAATGACCACATGACGTCAACATTGTCTGTAACGACGACATTGGCCCGGAGGCAATCCGCTGCCACTATAAGATGCCAGGCAAGATTTCGGGGATTAGCTCGGCCCATCTCATCGCGCTGATTTTTGGGAATTGGCAGCCAATGTTGACCTGGCCTCTGGGGCTTAAATCCGTCGGCTTGTTCAAAGAATTGGTGAACACCGTTGTAGGACTCGTCGCCGGTGGATAGAATGCGTTCTACATGAACGACAACCTTGCAGACGGATTCATCCATCGCGGTTACTGGAAATGTGGTTTCCTCGACATTCCGGTCGCCTCGATCGATGATATTGAATTTTGCAGATGAGCGAGGGACAAGACGTACGAGATGAATCAAATGATCAAGTTCGTCCGTCACTACTCCCGCAGCGACCGCCAGGTGAGTCGCAACCTTGATTTGTTCAGCTCGATGGAGTTCTTCAAACCGTTCGAAGGCACTGCTCCCCAGATGGACCCAGGTATTAGCCGAAAAATCTACGTTCTCTTGCGTGAATTCCTCCCAGCCGACAAATTCGGGAGACCCCACAATGATCTGATTGTCCATTATCACCTGTCTGCGTGCCATATCACTCATGTCCACAATTACTAAACCTAATTAACTTTCAGCACCGGCGTTGAAACAGTGACTGGATCCGAATGGGTATCTGACCTGACAAAACAACGGACTCGATATTTTCCGGCTGGCAGATCTTCAAAGGTCATAGTAAATCGATTTTTGACATAACCAATCTTTTGCACCGGATCGCGCGCCTCATATAAGTAGAAGGCAATATCACTCCCCTGCGCTACCTTGGTCAACGTTGCGGTGATGGCATTCCCCCGAACCTCAGCCTCGACGGCGGGTCCGGTGGAAGTCTCCCTTGAGTGAAAGGACTGGCGACCAGCCCACGGCTCCAGCTGCTCTCCGATGAATGATCTGAAAGGACGGCCTATATCAGCGTGTGTAAGTCCTTCAATCTCTTGCACGGAAAACCTTGGATGATTCATCCGTTCCAGCTCTTTTCGCAAGGTGGGAAGGTGGTCCCGGTAATGATGGTCTCGTGTGCCGATGAGCAGATCGATCTTGGTTTCTGACCATACGCGTCGAAGGTGATTAGTGACAATCCGGTCTGCCCAGTCTACGCATTCCTCGGTCGTGCCACCAGTCATGTATTCGAGAATATTGGGGTGCGGCTTTCGCAGGAACGATCCGATTTTCACCTGCGGCGCTCCGACGACGATCCTCCCCACGGGCACTGACGAGCCAAACACCAGGCTGCCGTACCGCCCTTGGAACTTCCAACAAAGGCTACATCCTGCCACTCAATCCCTAATTCTTCCTTGACATGAGTCACCGCCTCAAGAACAGAACGATATATTGATAACGCTCTGTGATCAGAGTAAAAATACGCTCCCTGATCACCAAAATCATCGAGGACATAGAGTTTGTGGGCATTAACGCCGGCTAGAGCGCTCTTGTAGTTGTACGTAAAGCTTCCAGTCGGAGCCATGGCAGAAAAAACCACAACAAGTTTAGATGCGTTGGTGCTCTTTTCAAGTCGATAGTTCACAGGCATCTCAGCCTGGTAATTAAACCACGGCGAATCCTTTTGCCCGACGCCCCAGTCCTTCAGCAGAAAATCGGAGGTTCGAATGTCTGTCGCAACGTCGAATCGTGGCCCGCTACCTGACAGCTCCAGCACAGTAGCCTCCTCCGCCACACCGAACCGTGGGAACCTGAATGGTTTGGGTTTCTCGGCGTCCTGCGAACGGATGAGCCGCGCGGTGATCGGTTGCGGCGCCCTCCACGTAATCTCCAAGACTTTGGTGTGTCCTTTGAACAGTTCAAGAGCGTTCCCACGGAGCAATGGCTTGACCTCCGGACCAACGTGCCAGCGCAATGCGTAGTTGTGTACACCTTCATCCAAGGACAGAACCACATCGTGCACTGAGATTCTTGTTCCGGGCGCGTCATGAGATTGTTCGGGTCTGACGGTCACTCTTCGGTGATGGCTCCAGTTCTTGGACCGTCGATTCACGCCCTCGACATCGAAAACGTTGGATGAGTCCTGGGCATGATCAATGAAATCAATTCCACCCGGCGTGGGTTGCGAACGTGGTTGACTCAGTCCATCCACGGTGATCACATTGTGGGCGAACTGCGAGAACGCGTAGGTTGTTAATGGGTTGGAATAGTCGTAACCATAAGGTCCTGATTCACCCAGGACCATGGAACCCCCGCTGTGCACGAGCAGTGAGAGATCATCCGCATGGTGGTGGTAGTTCGAGTGATATCCCGCTTTAAAGAGCAGCCAATCAGACTTTGCATCATCCCATTGTGAACGATGAAGAGCATATCCTGCACTGGGGAAAATAGCCGAATTTGCCCCCGGGGCGTTCCTTTACGTCCCTGAAACACCGAATAAAGGAATTCGTCCGAACCAAATGTAGTTCGGTGCGAAATGTCCCTTACACGCTCGTGTTTCGTGTCACCAAGTGGCGGGAGATAGCCGTCCGGCATAATTATATGTGTGGCATATCGTTCCGCGCGCGAGTAAATATTACGCAACTCACTAGAACTTGACGGATTCAAGAGGTCAACTACCGGTAGAAGATCTCTCAAGTATCGACTCACCATGAAGTGGTAACCGGGACTGTTCTCCACGTGGACCCCGTCTTCCGTGAAACATGACGTGAAGTACTGCTCCAAGCGACGCGATGCTAGCATGCGCAATTCAGTTCGGCGTTCAACGTTAGTGAGCTCTTGTCCCATGCGACTCGTGGCCAGCCTGAGGAGAGCTATATCCTGAAACATTCCATGATTGTTGTTCCCCGCGTAGAACGACGAGGATGACAGCAGGGAGAGATGG
Source organism: Kocuria atrinae C3-8 (assembly GCF_000286355.1). GTDB lineage: Bacteria > Actinomycetota > Actinomycetes > Actinomycetales > Micrococcaceae > Kocuria > Kocuria atrinae_A. The sequence continues at coordinate 8,573 of NZ_AJXN01000123.1, forward strand.
AGCCGCACCATTTCGCCAATATCGGTAAGCGCCTCTTGGGGCAAGGTCCCTGGATAATTGTCGAGCAATCGCGCGATCTGGAGGCTCCGCTGTGCCGTAGTTTCGTCGTGGAACGACATCTCACACGACCCAGGTGCGGTCTTATTGTTGGCGTACCACGACAATAATAGGTCGAGTGCAGCTCGGTGCGCGTTCTCTCTGTCCTCCACATGTTCCAAGATTGTTCCATTCCAATCAGCAAGGAATAGGAATCCATGTAAGTATCTGCCGTGAGTTCGCGGCAGAGGCACCGCCCAGCATCCCCCCGCGTCGAAGGGCACGTCGCTGAGAGTGGGATGAGCGATGATGCCCTCCAAGCTGAAGAGCCGAGCTCGATCCTCAGCAGCTTGATTGCTGATCCTCGGGACGAATGTGTCTGTAATGAGTCTGATGGACTCGTCCACGGAACGCGTCATAGGGGCCTCGGATTCTTGACTCAGATATAGGGCACCCTCGGCGGAGTGAAGGTGCCCACACATCAATTGGACTTCTCGACGGTCAATTCCAACTTATTGCGATCCTTGAAGGTCTCTCCGGCCACGGGGGACTGCTTGACGACCTTCCATTCACGCGAGTTCTCCGTCTTCGGAGTGTCGCCCTTCGGATCTGAGATGGCATAAGACAAATTGTTTTCCCTCGCGAAGACAATCGCCTCGTACAGGGACTTTCCTTCAAACGAGGGCAGCTTACTCACCTCGGGCTGCTGTGACTGAGTTGGCTCGCTCGCACCATTTTGACTGCCCTCTGCCCCCTCCCCCGCACCACACGCTGAGAGAGATATTAGTAATGTGGCTACGACCATTGCGATAGAGGCAGACTTCAAACGCCGAGCGATGTTCTTACTCATTTTTTTACCCTTACTAAGTGAGTTGAATGGGGATAGGACTAAATCTTTGACTTTCGGTTCAGCTCTTCACCCCAGTGTAGGCGCCATATTTTGACATATCACGGGATACAATGCGTGCTGGCACCCCGGCCACAACGCAATTATCAGGCACCGAACTCAGAACCACGGAATTCGCACCTATGACTACGTTACTGGCCCTTCACAGATGAGCATGGGTAGCGGTGTGCGCGTGGGCGTCTCGAGGGGTGTGTTGTGAGGTCTGGGTAGAGGTCGAGGCCTCCAGGATGGGTAGCGACCAAGCAACCCGATCCATGAAGGCCTCGACGTGTCT
>NZ_AJXN01000124.1 GCF_000286355.1 Kocuria atrinae C3-8
CGACCGTGAGAAGCGCGCGGAGGGTGAGTCGGCGGCGTCGGGCTCGACCTCGAGCGAGCACTCCCGCGACCACGCCAACAACCCCGAGGAATCGGACGAGGTGAACGCACGATGACCGTTGCCATTACCGCCGGCCTGCTCGTCTTCGGGGCCGTGTACTTGATGATGAAGCGCGAAATGCTGCGCGTGATCCTGGGGTTCATCCTGCTGGGTCACGCGGGCAATATCGTGCTCATGGCCGCAGGCGGGACCTCTCGCCGGGATCTACCCTACGGCTCCCCCGAGGACCTCTCGACCATTGCCGATCCGTTGCCTCAGGCGTTCGTGCTGACCGCGATCGTGATCGCGTTTTCCATCACGATCGTCATGTTGGTGCTCGCGGTGACGGGCAACGATGACGATGACACCGCCGCAACCGCCCAGGAGGTGCAAGAGTGAGCGCCGCACTCCTCCCCCTGTTCGTCGCGGTCCCGTTGATGATGGCCGCGCTGCTGGTCATCGTGGGCGACCGCCGCGTGATTCACACCGTGGGGCTGCTGGGCACCATGATTGCTGCGGTGGGTGCCGCCGTGGCGCTCGTGATCGAGTTCCGCTCCGGCGGTGCCATTGCCCACGGCATCAGCTCGTGGCCTTTCGGGATTGCCATCCCGTTCGTCGCCGACATGTTCACCGCCCTCATGCTGGTTGTGACCGGGCTGCTCACCATCGTGTGTTCGTGGTTCGCGATTGCGTCCGGGCGCGCGGCCAACGTTTACTTCGCCCCGCTCGTTCTGGTGCTGACCGCCGGTGTGAACGGTGCACTGCTGACCGCGGATCTGTTCAACCTGTTCGTGTTCATCGAGGTCATGCTCTTGCCCTCCTACGGGTTGTTCGTCCTGGCCGCCCGGCACAAGGGCACGTTGCAACAAGTGGCCGGCGCGCGCCTCTACGTGACGCTGAACCTGCTGACCTCCACCGTGTTCCTGATCGGCGTGGGCTTCATCTACGGCACCGCGGGCACCGTGAACCTGGCCGAACTCGCCGGGCTCGCGACCACGGATCCGACGGTGGCCATCTCCGGCGCAGTCTGCCTGTTCGCCCTCGCGATCAAGGCGTCGGTCGTTCCGGTGCACGGTTGGCTCGCAGCGGCCTACCCCGCGACTTCCCCGGCTATTACCGCCCTGTTCTCCGGTCTGCACACCAAGGTCGCGATCTACGGCATCTACCGCATCTACGCCGTCGTCTTCGACGGCGATTCCCGCTGGCTTTGGATCGGCGTGACGCTGTTCTGCTTGACCATGGTCATCGGCGTGCTGGGCGCGGTGGGCGAGAAAACCACCCGCTCCATCCTGGCGTTCCACATGATCAGCCAGATCGGGTACATCCTGCTGGGCGTCGCACTGTTCACGTTCGCCGGGCTCACCGCGGGCATCTTCTACCTGCTGCACCACATGATCGTGAAGGCCTCGCTGTTCCTGTCCACGGGCGCGGTCGAGGTTCGTTACGGCACGGGCGAGATCGGCAAGCTCTCGGGCATCGCCAAGCGGGAGCCGGTCATCGCGGTCGCGTTCTTCATCGCGGCCCTCTCGCTGGCAGGCCTCCCGCCGTTCTCGGGTTTCGTCGCGAAGTTCACGCTGATCCTGGCCTCGGTCGAGGCGGGGCAGATCGCAGCGGTCGTGGTCATGCTCCTGGTCAGCCTGGTCACGTTGCTCTCGATGCTCAAGATCTGGAACGGCGTGTTCTGGGGAGATTCCAAGGCCTCGAATTCCGACGACGACGCTCCCGCGGTTCCTGCTGCTCCCTCGCCTTCCGGTGGAGTCGCCACGAAACAGGCTCCAGTGTCGTCGGCGACCGCCGTGGCCGAATGGCCGCGAATCGGCATGGCGCTGGCCGGACCGGCCGTGTTCACCGCGGCGATCACACTAGGCCTCGGCTTGGGTGCTGAGCTGCTGCTGGGACTGTCCGCGGTAGCGGCCGAAGGATTGCTCGACACCACGGCATACGTACAGGCGGTGATGGGTTCATGAGTTGGTTGACGTGGCCATTCAGATGTATCGGTTTCTTCCTGTGGTTCGCCAAGGAAATGGTGACCTCCAGCGCGGCCGTTCTGAAGGACAATCTCACGCCCGGGCAGAACTCCACTCCCGGTATCACCGCGTTCGACAGTCAGTGCCGCAACGATTACGAGATCACGCTGCTGGCTGCGCTCATCACGCTGACACCGGGCACCCTCACGCTGGGGCTCAACACGGACTCCAAGGTGTCGCAGGCGGATGTGGCCGGTTCATCACCGGCCAAAACTGGGCCGTTGACGATCTACGTGCACAGCCTGTATTCCGGTAGCGCAGATGCCACTCGCGAGGAGCTGCGGGACATGGAGACTCGGATGCTTCGCGGGATTCGCAGGGAAGGAGCGCCTTCATGATCGGGGTGGATCTAGGAATTCTGATCATTGCTGTTGCGTGTCTGGCATCCGCGTACCGCATTCTCCGCGGGCCGACCCAGGCAGACCGCGCCGTTGCCGGTGACCTGTTGCTGTTCGGATTCGTGGGACTGATAGCGCTGTTCGGTATTCGGGTAGCCAATGAGTACACGTTCGACATCGTTCTGGTGGCCGCGCTCGTGGGCTTCCTGAGCGCGCTGTCCTTGGCACGGGCACTCACGAGGGGGAAGCGCTAATGGATCTTCTGACGATCATTGGAAACGTCACCATCGTGATTGGTGCACTCATTTTCGCGACGGCGGCTCTCGGTGTGCTTCGCTTCCCGGATGCGTACATGCGCGTCTCGGCCGTGGGTACGGCGGGCGGTGTGGGCATCGTGCTGATTGTGGCCGGGGCCCTGGCACTGCAGCCGTCGATTCCGAACGTGGTGAAGGTGGTGCTGATTCTGGTGGTGCACCTGGCGTCATCCGCTGTGGGCACCATGGCGATCGCTCGCGCCACCTACATCACCCGCACTCCCCTGGAGCACTTCGAGTTCGACGAACTGGCGGAGGCAACACCGGAACACGATGTAGAGGAAGAGGAACTCTCCACCGAACGCGGAGCTGCAGAACGCCGTTCTTGAACTGAGTACACGACATCCGGGAACGAGCAGCGGGCAGGACGGATGAGTTCACCACTGAACGTTTAGAGGGGCGGACATAGCCCGAAAAAACCGTGTACCAGTGGACCACTATTCGCTCTGTGCTCCGCCCTGGGTGAGAAACTCGTTCGTAGGTTCACGGTTTTGAAAGAGTAAAGCCCGGGGCGCCTAATCGGCGACCCCGGGCTTGTCTCTCATCTTTAAGCCTGTCGAATTCAGGTGACCGTGGCGACCATGTCGATCACGAGCGCTCAAGCTTCGAAGCTTGTTTCAACCGCAGCGCTTCCAGCTCGTCCTCTTGCTCACGGGCGCGATCAAGCAGTTTCTGGAGCAGCGTCTTGTCCAGACGGTCATCATTGACTTCCAGGAGAAGGCGCCACCCGAGCGATTTGGCGTGAACAGCAGCAGTCAGAGCCTCCAGTTCCTCAATGTCGGACAGCGGCGAGCGTTGGGTCACTCGCTCGTTCGGCTTGAACCGGGCGATCTTTTCCGCGAGGCGTGCGGGGATGTCCTTCAACTGGTTGGGCTTCACATGGAATGCGGACATGATCGCTTCGAGCGACCGCTGGTCCTCGGCAACGTCATAGGCCATGCGCGTGACTTTCGCCCGCACCTCGCGGTCGCTGTGTCCCTCGGACACTCGCCGGAACGCATCCACACCAGCGGCCGACCCGGCGTGATGGTCCTGCAAGTACGTCTCGATCGTTTTCGTGGTCATGAAGTAAGCCGCCTTTCGATTGTTTGTCACCACGCTACGGAACCAGCGCGTGAGGTGCCACCCCCTTGGGAGGGTGAGAGCATCGTCGTCGGCGGAAATTTGGACAGAAGGAAGGCCCGCGACCAGTGATGATCGCGGGCCAGGGTATCCCCGCAAAGCTTTCCACGTAAATTGAAACTGACCTCACGTTCGAACCCTACGCTCTCCAAAATGGATTGCCGTTTTCAATCCTAAGAGGATTTACTTAATTTTTCGTAACCATACTGCCAAACATTCGAATGAAGGAATCAGGGTATCCAGTATATCCTGACTACTGCTATGCATTACTCTGTTTCTCGCCAACCTAGCATCATTGAGACTTTTCAGACATTTGTCTTTATCCAATTTAAAGCCGTTTATCGAGGAGGAAAAATAGTTATCCCACAATGTGTTACTTCCAAAACATTTCATATAGTCCGCAAAAACAAACGTTTCAGAGACATGCTGAGCGGCCTCATTATTATTCGATTGAATATCTTCTCGGGAGAAGATCATATCTCCTGAAGAATTTAGCGGAATACTATGCAGATTGCTGATCTCGGACTTTGCATCCTTCACCTCATCGCTTGGTATCTTGGATAGAACTGATCTAATTAGGTCCTCAAGCTCATTCACTCGAAGGAACATCTGAGCAATAGAATTCAGATGCATCGCGACATCAAATGTTGTATATATTTGAACCACACTTCCCTCTGAATTTTTACCATACACAAATCCATGTTGAAGGATCGCGGGTATCCAATCGAATAGCTTCTCATTCGTTGAGACTACCGGAACGTGAGTCTGAGCTTTTTCAACGAGTTTAGAGTCCTTAGTGGCGGTATCGAAAGTCAGGTCATCGAGCGTAACTGTCCCAATTAGGGTCGATTTATCGTTGCCATCGAAAAACAATGGCAACTTAGAACGCCCCTTTACCTTCATTGTCTCAATCGCGGTTTCAACACTATCGCCGTACTGAAGGAAGTCGAGCATATCTCCATCTTCCTTCAGAGAGGACAGTATCCAACCCATCTGAGATTCATCGAGGCTACCAGACGATCTCATCTCATTTGAGACATCTACGGTTGAACAATCTTCATCCTCAATCGGTTCGTGCACATAAATTAGGACGTTTCCGTAGTAATCTGCTTCACTAATTTCAGGTTTCATTCGCAACCCGTGGCGTTCCAAATCAGACATAATCAGGTTGTTTACGACTGAACCGCGCCTCTCTCGACCATACGACCAAAGCAGATCGAGTGTCGAAATTGTCCCACTGCCGGAAATCTCAAGTATCTCCTTGAAGAATCCTTCGCGAGACCACTCTTGATCCTCCATGCTAGCGGTATCGCCCTCATTTTCCCGACTTTCCTCTTCAACACTAACCGTTTCCTGACCTTCTTCAGCCATGACATTCCCCCAGGGTTTACTTAGACTGGCTTACAATGGGTGAATCACCACATAGATCATCACCCATTTACAGGATAGCGAGGAGAGAACCGTCTGACTAGTGACATTCTCCAGAATTATCAATCACGTTGATTACGACCTAAATGCATCTGAGCCAGACGTTGACTGTTGTTACGCCTATGCCCTAGAGTGAAATATTTCTATTTATGCCTTCGCAACTTGGATTGAAATGCTCTTTCTTCAAGTGACTGTAAAAGCTACTCTGATAACTTTGGCCACTTGCCGGAGAAACATAGTTGGAAATTCTTCCTGATCTCCAGCTCAGGCCATACGATTAACAAAAGGAAGGCCCGCGATCGGTGGCGATCGCGGGCCTTGTTTCGCCAGCTATCAGGCGTGCGGGGCGACGACGGCGCGCGCGGACAGCGTGCCGTCACGCAGCTTTTCGTACGCCTCGAGTGCGTTGTCGAGCGTGTATTTCTCGACGGCCGGGACGATCTGGCCGGCGCGGTACATCGCGACCACCTCGTGGAGTTCCTCGATGGTGCCCCAGTAGGTGGAGGAGAAATTCACTTCATAAGGCACAGCGAAGAAGTTCCACGCGAATTCGCCGCCCGCGATGCCCACAACGGTCAGTGAGCCTCGCTGTGCAACGGTCGCGGCACCGAGTGCGATGGTGGGGCCGGCACCGACGAAGTCGAACACGGCGTCGACGCCGCGGCCGCCCGTGAGTTCGCGGATCTTGGCGGCCTGGCCTTCGTCACCGGGAACGGTGACGGCGCCGAACTTCTCGGCCTCGGCCATGGCTTCTGGCTTCA